>JBBPYT010000443.1:0-2620 GCA_038199665.1 Hyphomicrobiales bacterium | reverse complement strand
TGAAGTTCGTCGATTCGCCGCATGAGCCAGGTCGGCCGCCGACACCGGCCTGGGCAGATAGTAAACGCTGCCTCGGCTGACTCCGAGTGCCTTCGCCTGTTTGGTGATCGGCAGACCGTGATCGCGGTCGATCATCGCTTTGCGCTCAGAAGGCCGGCTTTGCTGAGCGCGCCGGACAAAAAATCATTGCTCAGCGTCAGCTCGCCGATCTTGGCATGCAGCGTCTTTACATCAACCGGCGGCGTCGCCGGGTCCGATCTCGCCTCTGAACCGAACACCCCGGCATATGTGGACGGCCCCGCTTGGCAAGCACTTTGTGACGCGACGGCTCTTTGGCGATTGCGGTCATATGTCCGGCCTGTTGATGCGAGCCGAAGCTCGCTGGCCATGATGATATCCGCTCCCAGGTTTCTCATCAGCTCCGCGCGCTCGAGGCGCTGGTCGGGGTTCGGAATATCCTGGGCTGCGTTCGCCGGGAGTTCATCACCTCACTTGGCACTGACCAACTAGACGCCGTTTCCGGCGAAGCTCTTGCGAGACGTGTTCTCTATACGGCGGGCTGCGCCGCCCCCGAGCGGAACAGCTCGCCTGTCGTCATGATCGCCCAGGCGATGCGGGCCAGCTTGTTGGCGACCGCAACGGTGGCGAGCCGCGCCGGTCGACGCTGCAACAAGTTCCGTGTCCACTCGGCGACTGAATCCGTCCTCTTCCGCAGCCACCGCAAGCTGGACGTAGCTCCCAAAACCAGCAATCGCCTGAGGTAGGGGTTGCCTTGCTTCGATATCCTTCCCAGCCGTTCTTTGCCGCCGCTGGAATTCTGGCGCGGAACCAGCCCGAGCCAGGCCGCAAAATCACGACCCGAACGGAACATTGAAGGGTCGGGGACATGCGCAGCCAGGGCGGCGCTGATCAGGACCCCGATGCCAGGTATGGTCTTCAGCGCCTGCGCCGGTTCGCTCGCCTCCTGCCAAGCTTTGATTTGCTCATCGACCATCGCCAAGTGCTCGTCGACCGCGCGAAGCTGGCCCGCCAAGATCCGCATGACCATCAAGGCCGTGGCGGGAATGTGGGCCAGGTCGGCGTCCTCGTCGTCGAGCATTCGAACTAACACTCCGACCTTCTCAATGCCTTTGTTCTCGATCACGCCGAATTCCGCGAGCTGGCCGCGAAGTGAGTTCGCAACGGCGGTGCGTTGCTCGACAAGTAATTGTCGCGAGGTGTGTTGCATCAGCGCGGCTTGCTGGTCCTCGGACTTCACACGCACAAAGCGCATATCGGGCCGGGAAGCTGCTTCGCATATGGCTCGCGCGTCATGCGCGTCGGACTTGCCGCGCTTGACGTAAGGCTTGACGTAGTTCGGAGATATCAGTCGTACTCGATGGCCCAATCGGCTGATTTCTCGCCCCCAATGATGCGACGAGGAGCATGCCTCAAGAGCTACTTCGCAGGGCGGAAGGGCAGCCAGAAAACCGAGCACCTTGTCGCGCGGCAGCTTTCGATTCAGGACTTCACGGTCGTCGCCATCGACGGCGTGAATCTGAAACCATCGCTTGGCGATATCCAACCCGATCCGTGTGATCTGGCGCATGGCGTGGCCTCCTCAATCGGTCGAGAATCGACCTTTCCCTCGCGCCAGACTGGCTCATAGGGGCCGTCCACACCATCAGCTCCGCCGGCCATGCTGGTGGTGGCGCCCAGGCCCACCATGAACTAACATTCAACCCGGACCACCCGATGGGGGCCGATCACATGGGCCTGGAAGGCATCGTCTCGAAGCGTCGCGGGTCGTTCTATCAGTCCGGCCGGTCACGCCATTGGCTGAAGGTCAAGAACCCGTCATTCCGGCGCAACGTCTCGGCTGGAGTCATGGAAGGGGATGTCTTGCCACTCATACCAGCGCGCTCGACCGAGGTACCGGAATTTATATTCGATCGCTTGACGCCGCCATGGGATTAACCAGAACCTGAGACACCATTTTCCCCTGAAACGGTAACTGCCTGTTGGACCGTCTCCCTCAAGGGGACTGGCGTGCATAATGCCCCTTTGCAGCTCGCCGCGAGAAAAACAGTTACGGTTCTCTGCAACGCCGGGTTTAGATCTGGTGTTGCGGTTAGAGAGCACTGTTCAATGCCTTTTCCCGTCCTTCCGAGCTTCGTCCTTTCGTACCCTGTTTCTACAGCCAAGCTTAAGAGCCACAAAGCCACAGGCAGCCATGTTGTGGTCTGTACGTAGGCTTGGCACATCACAGTTTGTGTGTGTGTGGCTTTTTTGCATGTGGCTGGTGGGGGTCACGGGAGCCCAGAAAACCGGAGATTTTGCATGGAGCCCACCTCAGCGTGATGACTGCTGAAGACGGCGGACGGGCTTCCAGCATAGCGGTTCCACACGGGCGGCGCGTCCGGGGTGGCCCATCAAGCTGCAATTAAGGCAAGGCTTCGAATTGGCCGCCCCCGACGGCTCCCAGGTTATTTGAGATGAGGCGCGATCGCCTCACGCAATGCCCACGATGGCCGGTGCCGCAGCCCGGCGCGTCGACACAGTTCCAGCGAGCATGTCCGACCCATGACGGCTTCCGTCCGCAAATTTTGGTCGGCGGTTCGCATCCTTTGCAAATGAAGGC
>JBBPYT010000442.1:0-19566 GCA_038199665.1 Hyphomicrobiales bacterium | reverse complement strand
CTTGAACGTCGTTCATCGGCGCATTACACCCGAGTAGGAGCGGGCATTCCCCGCGATCATTTCCGTGGATGAGGCAAATTAGGCGCCGCGGCCCGCATGGTCAATCGCGGCCGTCCATGCCCTGCCATTCCCAATGAGGAGAGCCGCCATGCGCGAGCAATTGAGCAGCATGTTGAAGGCCGCCATGAAGGCCGGCGACAAGCGACGCGTCGGGACGTTGCGCCTGATCCAGGCGGCCTTGAAGGACAAGGAGATCGAGGCGCGCGGCAACGGCAAGAACATCGGCGACGAGGACGTCTCGGCCGTGCTGCGCAAAATGGCGAAGCAGCACCAGGATTCGATCGCGATCTACGATCGGGCAGGTCGCGACGACCTGGCCTCCCAGGAGCGGGAGGAACTGTCGATCGTGTCCGAGTTCCTGCCTCGACAGATGGGCGAGGACGAAGTTCGGGCCGCCATCGCCGAAGCGATCACGGAAACGGGCGCCGCCGGGCCGAAGGACATGGGCAAGGTAATCGCGGCCGTAAAGGCGAAACATGCGGGACGCGTCGATTTCGGTACGGCCAGCGGCCTCGTAAAGGAGATGCTGACGCAAAAATAGGGCCTCAGCCGTCATCGAGCGGAACAGCTTTCGTGACCAAGCTCATCGTTTTCACCGACCTGCACATGGTGCCGGAAGGACGGCGCGTTTTCGGCATCGATCCGTTCGCCCGTTTGCAGGCGGGCGTTCGCCATGCGAATGCCATTCATCCCGACGCGGCCCAAGTGATCATCACCGGCGATTTGACCCATGAGGGCGACGTCGCGTCCTATCGGCGGGTGGGTCAAGTCTTGGGAGAACTGACCATTCCATACCAGCTCATGATCGGCAACCATGACCGGCGCGATGCCTTCCTCGACAGTTTTCCCGCCGCACCCCGGGATGGCCGCGGCTTCGTTCAGCAGGCGCTCGATGTCGGAGCCTGTCGCTTGATCCTTTTGGACACCGCTCTCCGCCCACCCTCCGTCGCCAACCATGCGGGCGAGCTTGGCGCCGAACGCCTTGCGTGGCTGGATGCTGAGCTCGCCGCCGCCCGCGACAAGCCGGTGATCGTGTTCATGCATCACCCGCCGCACGCCACCGGCTTTCCGGGGATGGATCGGATCGGACTTCACGACGGCGATGACTTCTTCCGCCATATTGCCCGGCACGGGAACGTTCGGCACATCGTAGCGGGGCACGTGCACCGCACAGTGAGCGGCTCGTTCCGCGGTATTCCGTTCTCGATTTTCAAAAGCCCGGTCCATCAGCAGCCGATGGACTTGCGATCTCTGGACAGCTCCCTTTCGGTGGATGAGCCTGCCGCCTATGGGATCCTGCTACTCGGCCCGGACAGCGTGATCGTCCATACCGAAGATTACGAGATCGCGAGCAGGAGCACCCCGCAGCGGGAACCTCGATCGCGGTGATCCGGAGCGCCGCCGGATCGAAGTCATACCATGGGCCGCTTCGCCCGGCCCGATGCGGCTCTTTAGGTTGTGCTGGACTTTTTCCTTACGGCGCCCCAATTCTCCAGCCCGATGCGCTTCACCCCGGAATTCCTGGACGAGATCAAGACTCGGGTTGCCGTGTCGGATGTCGTAGGCAAGCGCGTACGGCTGAAGAAAGAGGGCCGCGAATGGCGCGGCCTGTCGCCCTTCAATTCCGAAAAAACCCCCTCGTTGTTCGTCAACGACGCGAAGATGGCCTGGTTCGATTTTTCATCCGGGCGCAACGGCAACATTTTCGACTTCGTCATGGCCATCGATGGCCTGACCTTCCCCGAGGCGGTCGAGCGCCTCGCCGGCGAAGCCGGACTCGAGTTGCCGAGAAGCACGCCGGAAAGCCAGGCGCGCGAGGAGAAGCGCGCCGGTCTCGCCGAGGTGCTCGAACTCGCGGCTCAGTTCTTCGAGCGCAGCCTCAGCGATCGGGGGGGCGCGCGCCCACGCGCCTATTTGGCCGGGCGGGGCCTCGGTCCGGAGCTTCAGCGCGAATTCCGCCTCGGCTATGCACCGGCAGAGCGCTTTGCGCTCCGCGATCACCTGGCCGGCAAGGGCGCGAGCGTCGAGACCATGACCGAGGCTGGCCTGCTGGTCCATGGAGAAGGCATTGCGGTGCCCTACGACCGCTTCCGTGATCGGATCATGTTTCCGATCGGGGATCGTTCGGGCCGCGTCATTGCGTTCGGCGGGCGGGCGCTGGATCCGGACGTTTCCGCCAAATACCTGAACTCCCCGGAAACACCGCTCTTCCACAAGGGCGCGGTGCTCTACAATCAGCATAAAGCCCGCAAGGCCGCGTCCGACCGCGGCACGGTGATCGCGGTTGAGGGCTATGTCGACGTCATCGGCGTGTCGGCTGCGGGCTTTCCTCATGTCGTGGCGCCGCTCGGGACGGCGCTGACAGCCGACCAGTGCGAACTCCTCTGGCGCATGGCGCCCGAGCCGATCCTGTGTTTTGATGGCGATGGCGCCGGACGGCGCGCGGCGTTCCGAGCGGTCGACACGGTTCTTCCCATCATCGGTCCGAGCAAGACCCTGCGTTTCGCCTTCCTGCCGGACGGCCAGGATCCCGACGATCTCGCCCGCTCGGGTGGCGCCCCGGCCATCGAAGACGTGCTCGGCAAGGCGCGACCGCTGGTCGATGTGCTGTGGATGCGTGAAACGGAAGGTGTCACACTCGACACGCCCGAACGCCGGGCCGGCATAGAACAACGCTTGAGCGAACTTGTCCGGGCCATAGGCGACGAGGCGCTGCGTCGTCACTACGCTGCTGAGTTGCGCGCCAGGCTGGCAGATCTTACAAGCCCAACCAGGCATGCCCGCTCGTCGGGGGCATTCCAGGCCCGAGGCCAGGGACGCGGTGCGCGCGGGTCTTTCGTCCCGCCGCCGCTCCGCGGCTATGTCGACTCCGCCCTACCCCCGATCAGCGAAAGCCTGTCCAGAACCTTTCACCTCGCGCGCGGTGCCTTCGCACGACGCGATGTCGTCATCCTGATGCTGGTGCTCAACCATCCGGCCCTGCTCGAGCGCCACGCCGAGGACCTCGCCCATTTCGAATTCGGGCACGCCGACTTGACGCAATTGCGCGATGCGCTGGTCGCTTTGTCGGCCGAGCCGCCGCAAGATCATCAGAGCCTGAAGGCGGCGATCGATGCTCGTGACGGCGGTGAGCTTCGTCGCCGGATCGAGGCTGCGGCCGAAAAATTGCCGGATTGGTGCAGCAGCCCGGAAGCGGCCGACGCGGACGCGGACCTCGTTCTCCGGCAAGCCTTGGCCTTGCACCGCAAGGCTCGGGAATTACATAGAGAGTTGAAGGATGCCGAAATCGCGTTCGGACGCGACGCGACCGAACGGAACTTCGCAAGGATTCGTGACCTCCAAGGCCTTGTTTCCGCGGTCGAAGGAACAGAGGCGACGGTAGAAGGGTTCGGGACTCTATCGGGTCACAAGCCACCGGATATCTGACGGTATTTTCACTGGAGGCCCCGGCCTCATGGTTAATGATGATTTCACAGCCTTGGCCGATGGTGTCGAGCGGTGATCTGAGCGGCTGAGGGTCGGGGCATGAGCATGGGACAGCAATCGAGCGCAGGTCTGATCGGGCCTCGCGGTCGGGCGGAGCGCACAATGGCAAAAAAGGACAACGAAAAAGTCGAGGGAGACGGTGCGGTAAGCGAGCCCGCGACCGACAGCCCTTTGCTCGATCTGTCCGATGCTGCCGTCAAGCGGATGATCAAGCTCGCCAAGCGGCGCGGTTTTGTGACGCATGACGAGCTTAACGCGGTTCTGCCGTCCGAGGAAGTCACCTCCGATCAGATCGAAGACATCTATGCCATGCTGAGTGAGATGGGGATCAGCGTCGTCGAGAGCGAAGAGGCCGAGGAGGGCGCCGCGCCGCCCGAGGAGGGCGCGAACGAGGAAGAGGAGAGCGAAGGCGGCGAAATCACCGAGGTTGCTCGTCCGACCGCTGTCGCGACCCGCTCGAGCGAGCCGGCCGATCGGACCGACGACCCGGTGCGGATGTATCTGCGCGAGATGGGGTCTGTGGAACTGCTGTCGCGCGAAGGCGAAATCGCCATCGCCAAGCGGATCGAGGCCGGCCGCGAGGCAATGATCGCCGGACTCTGCGAGAGCCCCCTCACGTTCCAGGCGATCATCATCTGGCGCGACGAATTGAACGACGCCAAGGTGCTGCTGCGGGAGATCATCGATCTTGAAGCAACCTACGCGGGCCCGGACGGCAAGAATACACCGAAGATCGACATGACGGCGCCCGATGCCGCCGAAATGCTCGCGGCGCGCGCGTCTGCGCCGTCCACAGCACCGCGCCATCCGCCGGCGGGACTTGGCGCCGAAGGCGAAATGCCGGTCTCGGATGACGCTTTCGAGGACGAGGACGACATGGAGAATTCCGTGTCCCTGTCGGCCATGGAGGCCGAGCTGAAGCCGAAGGTTCTCGAAACCTTCGACCGGATCGCCGATGCCTACAAAAAGCTGCGTCGCTTGCAGGATCAGAACGTCGAGAACAAGCTCGGCGGCGAAACGCTCTCCCCGGCCCAGGAGCGCAAATACAAGACTCTGAAGAAGGAGGTCGTGACCGACGTCAAGTCGCTGTCGCTCAACCAGAACCGCATCGACGCGCTCGTTGAACAGCTCTACGAGATCAACAAGAAGCTGATCGGCTTCGAAATGAAGCTGCTGCGGCTTGCTGAAAGCTGCGGAGTGGCGCGCGAGGACTTTCTCCGCAACTACCAGAATTCGGAACTCGACCCGAAGTGGCTCCTCCGTGTGTCGAAGCTCGGCGGCCGCGGATGGAAGGAGTTCGTGGCTCGCGAGAAGGACGGTATCCACAGCCTGCGCGGCGACATCCACAGCCTTTCGTCAGAGACCGGCCTGGAAATCCAGGAGTTCCGGAAGATCGTGCATATCGTCCAGAAGGGCGAGCGCGAAGCGCGACAAGCCAAGAAGGAAATGGTCGAAGCGAATCTTCGCCTCGTGATCTCGATCGCCAAGAAATACACCAATCGCGGCTTGCAGTTCCTTGACCTGATCCAGGAAGGCAACATCGGGCTGATGAAGGCCGTCGACAAGTTCGAGTACCGTCGCGGCTACAAGTTCTCGACCTATGCCACGTGGTGGATCCGGCAGGCGATCACGCGTTCCATCGCCGATCAGGCGCGAACCATCCGCATCCCGGTCCATATGATCGAGACGATCAACAAGATCGTGCGGACGTCGCGACAGATGCTGCACGAGATCGGCCGCGAGCCGACCCCGGAGGAGCTGGCCGAAAAGCTCGCCATGCCGCTCGAAAAAGTGCGCAAAGTGTTGAAGATCGCCAAGGAGCCGATCAGCCTCGAGACGCCGATCGGCGATGAGGAGGATTCGCATCTCGGCGACTTCATCGAGGACAAGAATGCGATCCTGCCGATCGACGCGGCGATCCAGTCGAACCTGCGCGAAACCACGACCCGGGTTTTAGCGTCGCTCACTCCGCGCGAAGAGCGCGTGCTGCGCATGCGTTTCGGCATCGGCATGAACACCGACCATACCCTGGAAGAGGTCGGTCAGCAGTTCTCGGTGACGCGCGAGCGCATTCGCCAGATCGAGGCCAAGGCGCTGCGCAAGCTCAAGCACCCGAGCCGCAGCCGGAAGCTCAGGAGCTTTCTGGACAATTGAAGTATACCGGAATGGAGGTGCGATTCCGGTGCGGCGTTCGCCGCGTGGCAAGCCAGCACAGGGCATATCCGGCGGCGCCGCTCATGGATCGTCTCGCTTTTGCTGGGCCTTGCCGCTTCGAGACCTTTCGATCTTTGATGCACGGGCTATTAAACACATCGGGATAGGCATTGAGACCAGGTTGCGGAGGGTGTCGGATGCATATCGAATCCTTGCCGAAAGGCGCTCCCTCAGAAACCAACCCGGGCGGCTCTGAACAGCAGCACTGCGGCTGACCAATTGATGACGGGTGGCGTGCCGGCTGGATTTTCGAAACGGGCCACTGCGAAGATGCGGCCCCGGACGAGGGGCTATATCAGCATAGCCTTCCTGGCCGGCCTGGTGTTTGTCCCCGTCGTGATCGCGACCGGTTTGCTGACGGAAGGTTCAGCGCCCAATGACGCGCCTGCCGACATCACCGTCACGGCGATGCGCGGAACGCTCGACGGCATGTTGACGGAGCCGCCGCTGGGTGCCGCCGCATCGAGCCGTCATCGTTGAGCGCGTGGCCGGATGGTTCGCTTCCGCCGCCGGGCTATTCGGCGGTTCTCCACGTCTCCTCAAGTGCCGTACTCGCTCAAAACGCAGCACGTCCCGAGCCTTAAAAATGCTCCTGCTGCGGCGCTGTCGGCTTGGCTTCGTGTCGCATGATCAGAGGAACCTGCGACAAAGCGAACAGCAGGGTGAGCGGCATCGTTCCGAACACCTTGAACCCCGCCCAGAAGACGTCGCTTTGCGTCCGCCAGACCACTTCGTTCAACCCGGCGAGGACAAAGAAGAAGATCCCCCATCGGAGTGTCAGCTTGCGCCATCCGGTCTCGTCGAGATGCAGGGCGCTGTCGAGAACGACTGGCAGCAAAGGCTTGCCGAACGCCAACCCACCGAGGAGTGCGGCGCCGAAGATGCAATTCACAACCGTCGGCTTCATCTTTATGAAGACGGGATTGTCGAAATAGAAGGTCAAGGCGCCAAAGAAGATGACCGCGACCGCGGTCACGACGGGCATGATCGGCAGGCGTCTGGTGAGCCGATAGGATGCGGCCAGGGCGACCACCACGCCGACCATCAGCACTCCTGTCGCGACGTGCAGGTTGAAGCGGTAGGACGCGACGAAGAAGCAGGCGAGCGGCCCGAGTTCGAGTACCAGTTTCAAGGCCGGATCGATGCTCGGACGCCGGCCGGTCGGCGTCATTGGCCTGTCTGTGCGGTTCGCGGTCTCTAAATTGCCGGTCATGGTCGCCTTTCGTTGCAGCGCATTTGTCTCCGATTCGAGCGGAAGACAACCTAAATTCGCTGGTTGCACCCGTTTTGATGGTGATCGTTCCGGCAAAGCGCCGGCTTCAGGCCTGGTCGGTAGCTCAGCGTTCCAACCCGGCAATGGCGCGCGCGAAATCCGCGGCCGCGAACGGCTCAAGATCGTCAACCCCCTCTCCGACCCCAATGAAATGGACCGGCAGGCCGAACCTTTCCGCCACGGAGACAAGGATTCCGCCGCGTGCCGTACCGTCGAGCTTGGTCATTGCGAGACCGGTCACACCCGCGACCCGCGAGAAGATCTCGACCTGACTGATGGCGTTCTGTCCGACGGTCGCATCGAGAACCAGCAACACGGAATGAGGCGCAGTCGGGTCCACTTTCTTGATGACGCGAATGACCTTACCCAGTTCGTCCATCAGTTCAGCGCGATTCTGCAGCCGCCCCGCCGTGTCGATCAGCAACACGTCCGAGCCGTTGTCGCGCGCGGTCGTCACTGCATCGAACGCCAAGCTGGCCGCATCCGAGCCTTGTTCTCGCGACACCACGGGAGATCCGACGCGCGCTCCCCAGATGCGGAGTTGTTCGATGGCAGCGGCCCGAAACGTGTCTCCTGCTCCGAGCGTCACGCTTTTCCCTTCAGCGATCAGCTTTGCCGCGAGTTTTCCGATGGTGGTCGTCTTGCCCGACCCGTTGACGCCGACGACCAGAATAACGAACGGCTTTGAGGCCGGGTCGATTTTTAACGGCGAGGCAACGTTGTTCAGCACGGATTCGACTTCGCGCGCCAGGATGGCCTGCACCTCGTCGGCCTCGATACCCCTTTCGTAACGGGCGCTCCCGACCGACGCCGTGATGCGGGACGCCATGGCGACTCCGAGATCGGCCTTGATCAGCACGTCCTCGAGATCCTCGAGCATGGCAGCGTCGAGCTTCTGCTTGCTGAAGACGTCAACGATCCCTTGCCGGATCGAGGTCGAGGATCGGGAGAGCCCATGCCGGAGGCGATTCCACCAGCTGCCCTGCTCAGACCCGGGCACCGCTGCTTCGGCAACCGGTTCCTCAAGATCGATCGGCATCGTGGGAGGCAGAATTCCTGCCAACGCCACGCGCTCGAGAGGATCGAGTGATGTGTTGTCGAGACCGGCGACGACCGCGGCGATCCCCTCCTCGCGCGAGCCCGGAGCGTCGTCGGATTGCACCTCGGCGTCGTCTGGAGCCGGCACAGGCCCGGGTGTCGCATCCGGAGCACCTCCGAACAACCGACGCAAAAAGCCTGGCCATACGGTCTTTTCGGGTGTGGTCCGGTCATCATCTGCGGCCATGTGTCTGCCTCATAGCGCTGCCGCACCCCGGTTCGCTTCCATTCAGAGCTCGTCCGTTGGATAAACCTTCCACCATGAAGCTGGAAGATCTCACCTCACGCCTTCTCTACCGTGACGCCCTCATGCTGGTCATCGACAAACCAGCCGGCATAGCAGTGCATAAAGGCCCGAAAGGCGGCGACAATCTGGAGGCGCAGTTCGACAGCTTGCGCTTTGGCCTGCCGCGCCCGCCCGCCCTGGCGCACAGACTGGATCGGGACACGTCCGGTTGCCTTGTGCTCGGCCGGCATCGCAAGGCACTCCAGAAGCTCGGGACTTTGTTCAAGGCCGGCAAAATCGGCAAGACCTATTGGGCCGTATGCGAGAACTCCCCAGATGCCGAGGAGGGGATGATCGATCTGCCGCTGGCGACCCGCGAGCCGGGCCGCGGCTGGTGGATGAAGGTCGACCCTCAGGGGTCCCCGTCTCGAACGCTATGGCGTGTTCTGGGACGCAGCGACGGACGATCCTGGCTGGAACTGACGCCGCTGACCGGAAGAACGCATCAGCTGCGCATCCATTGCGCCGCCATGGGATGGCCGCTATTGGGCGACCCCGTTTACGGAAACGCAACGACCGAGACCGCGATGCCGCTGCATCTCCATGCCCGGCGCATCTCTGTTCCTCTCTATGCCGGCAAACCCGCCGTGACGGCCGAAGCCCCCGTGCCGGCCCACATGGCGCCGACGCTTGTCGGTTTCCGCTCTGGTGCGGCCGGGCCTGCGAACAGGAGCGTGAACCCGGGAAACGGTTGGGCCTAGCCCACCCCTGATTCAATTGCGGAGCGTGACCGGACCGTTGCGCTCAGCAGGGTAGCCCTCATCTTGTGCATGGCCCGGATAAGGCCGGGCCGGGTCAGTAGAGCGCGGAGGGGAGAGCGATTTCAATCCGGCATCGAGTCGGCCGGACCCACAAGGCCTCCGATCCAGCCTATGATCATGACCCATGGGTGTGTTTGCAGCGGCCGTCGATCTGCTTGAACGACGGCGGATCGCATGGATTGAAGTCCCTCACGCATTCCCTCACACATCCGGGTGTATCGGCTGGGCCATCGAGGAGGTCGAAAGGATCAAAGGCGTCCGAGCGCGATGGCGGCGTATCGGAGCGGAACTGCGCCAAGGCCGGGACGGACAGCGACACGGGGCAGGATACCAGCAATCCCACCATGGCAAGAGCAGCGCGAAGTCGTCGTCGCATATTGTGAACCTCCACCCGCCCGGCAAATGACAACCGAGGACATGATCAACCGAGGACATGCCTTTCCAACGCGGGCCCGCCCTCCCGGACCGGCCTCCTGCTGTCTTCCCTCGGCAGATTGGGACGCCCGTCATGAGCGCGCGAGGCTATCTCGGCGCCAGAACCATCACCATCTGCCGCCCTTCCATCGAAGGTTCGGTCTCCACCTTGGCAAGCGCTACGGTTTCGGTCCTCACGCGGTCGAGAAGCCTGTAGCCGATGTCCTGGTGCGCCATTTCGCGCCCGCGGAACCGAAGAGTAACCTTGACCTTGTCGCCTTCCTCGAAGAATCGGCGTACGGCCCTCATCTTCACGTCGTAGTCGTGTTCGTCGATGCCGGGCCGAAGCTTAATTTCCTTGACCTCGACGACTTTCTGCTTTTTCCGAGCTTCCGCGGCTTTCTTCTGCTCGGTGAAGCGGAACTTGCCGTAATCGAGGATCTTGCAGACGGGTGGATTGGCGTTGGGCACGATTTCCACGAGATCAAGCCCGGCTTCCTCGGCTACGCGTTGTGCTTCGAGAACATCGGTCACACCCCGGTTTTGACCTTCCGCGTCGATCAGCTGGACTTCGCGCGCGCGAATGTCGCGGTTGATTCGAGGGCCGTCCTTTTGCGGGACCGGAGCTGCTTTCATGGGTCGACGAATGGTTCTCTCCTTTTCACGAGGCGTCGGGCAGTATGAGCTACGACAAATACCCCCGCAGCTGCAAGGCTACGAGGACGGCTATCTCATTTAAAATCGGAGTTCACGGCAAGACAGTCAAGATGGTGTATTGGTCGACAAAGGTGCCGAACACGTCGATCGCCGCTGCCCGAAGCAGTTGGCATGGGACCGTTTAGGACATCCCGGGTCGAACGGATCCGACATGCATGGGCCAGCAACGGCGCCGAGACAGGAACAAGGAGCGACACCACCTTACAGGGCGAAATTGGTGCCGAATCCTCCGGCGGCGGCGCTCTTTCGCAAGTGCCCGGCAAACGGGCTAAGCTGAGTTCGAATCACGGCCTGTCGAGTCGACCGTGCGGGCGATTACTTGTACCAAGAGCGGGCGCTCAGCGCACAAGGGAGAGACAATGCCAGATGCTGAACCGCCTGCGAGTTTGAGCGGGAAAAAGGTCCTCATCGTCGAGGACGAAACGCTGATTTCGATGCTGTTCGAAGATATTCTGGCCGAACTCGATTGCCAGGTCGTAGGCCCCGCGTTGAATTTGAAACAGGCGATCGAACTGGCGCGAACCGCTGAGATGGACGCAGCGGTGCTCGACGTCAATCTCGGCGGGGAGCCGATCTTTCCGGTGGCGGAAATCCTGGCGCAGCGCGGGGTGCCCCTCGTATTTTCGAGCGGATACGGAGCAACCGGACTCCCCGTTCGCTGGCAAAGCCAACCAACCTTACCGAAGCCGTTCACGTCGGACGAGGTCGCCGCCGTGCTGCAAAGGCTGGTCGGCCCGTAAAAGGGCGAGTGCTCTGGGCGCCGCGTTTATTTCTTCTTTCCGTCCGGGCCGTATTGCTTGAGGAAAGCCAGAAGATCATCGATCTCCTTGTCGTGGGTGAGGCCGGCGAAGGTCATTTTCGTGCCGGGGACTTTCGCCTTCGGGCTCTTGATATAGTCGCGAAACGTGGCCTCATCCCAGGTCAGACCCGAGTTCTTGTTGGCGTCGGAATAATTGTAGCCCGCCACCGTGCCAGAATGCCGTCCGATAACACCGTTCAGTTCCGGCCCGATCGTGTTCCTGGCGGTCTCGCCGATCTGATGGCACGCGCGGCACTTGACGAAGACTTTTTCGCCGGCGGCGGGATCGCCGGCGCCGACAGCAGCAGGAGCGTCTTCGGCCCAGCCGGAGCTGGCCAGCGGAGCCGGCAACAGCGCCGCACCAATTATCAAGATTCGAAACAGCTTCATGATACCCCCCGTCTTGGATATTCCCATATAGCCGAGCAGCTCCGAGCCGGATAGAAGACGCTCTCCGGAGAAAGCCTGAACTGCCGGATCAACGCGGTCGCGCCGCCTGCTCCACGAATGAAATAACTTCCAGCGCTTTCCAAGGTTTCGGCATGAAACGCGCGTTCTTGGGCAGTCGGTAAGGTCTTTCCAGTGCCACTCCCGAAGTGACGCAGATGGCGATCTCCGGCCACCTTACGGCGACGAACGCGGCGAGTTCGATCCCGTTCAAGGGACCTTTGAGCCGAACGTCCGAAAACATAGCCGCAACCTTAGCCGAATTTTCCTTCAAGTAATCGAGGGCCGCGTCCACCGAGTCTACGGCAACCGCAGGCAAACCGGTCTCCTCGATCATTTCCAAGGCCATTTCTGCCAGAAGCGCGTCGTCTTCGACGATCAGCACGACGGAAGGCTTCTCCATTTTCTACGCCCTTATTCTCCGACTGGCGGAGTTTCCGTGGCCCGAACCGGCCAGCGATATTTGGGGCAACAAACACTCGATTTTACCGGAGCACTAACACTTCGAGCCCGCAGCCGCCATTGTCATCCATTCAGAACGACGCCTAACTTGCCATCGACATTGCTCCCGACAACGCATCACCCGGAGGCACCTCGCCGCGATACCGATCACCCCCCAGGTCGCCCATTTTGCGACAAAAAACTGAGCAGTCGATGAACGCGTTGCGGCAACCGAATCATATTTGCTTCCAGACTGGCCGATGCTACGGATTGCGATCGTTTGTGTCGGCGGCGTTCCGGGTTGGATAGGGTGGAGATCCACGAGATCCCGGAAGGGGCGCCAAACTCGGCGATCACGTGCCGGTCACGGTCAGCGACACGGGGGATGGAGGAAGGCCCGAGGTTCGGCGCAGGCCTTCGACCCGGTCCTTGCGCCAAGCTCATCGGCCGCTCGGCGTACGGAGCAGTCTTTGCCGCACCTTGGCGGAGTTCGCGGGAGTCGCTGATGTTCATCGCAATGAACCGCTTCAAGGTCATCAAAGGCGAAGAAGCGAGTTCGAGCATATCTGGCTGTCGCGGGACACCCATCTCGGACAGGTTCCCGGTTTCGTCGAGTTTCACTTGCTTCGTGGTCCGGAGCGCGAAGACCACACGCTTTACTCATCGCACACGATATGGTCAGACAAGGACATGTTCATCGCCTGGACCCAGTCGGAACAATTCCGCGCAGCTCATGGGGGCACCGGGCAGCACAAACCGCTTTATCTCGGCCATCCGGAGTTCGAGGGTTTCGAAGTGCTCCAGACGGTTGCTAAGCCGAGGGGGGATTCCTTTGCAGCATGATGCAGCGCTACGCTGTTCAACTCTGCGTCCGGAAGGGGTGAACCGAGCCGCGCCGGATGCGCTTCCATCCCTGAGCGAACACCTGTCACTTGCAGCTGATTTACGAACCAGGGCGGCCTCATTGGCTCATTCCAGCAGCTCGGCCGGTATGCTTGGTTAAGACGCGCCTTTTCAAGAATTTTGCTGCATCATGTCCGATGCTGCGACAGACTGGGCCTTATTTGGAGATCCACACTGATGTCTTTTTCGATGAGTTCCCGGATGGCGCGTCGGTTCGGAGCGGCCGTACCCGCAGCCGCCCTTCTGTTTGCGGCCACGATCAGCCAGGCGCAAAATGCTGCCCCATTCGCGGGGTTTGCCGGCAGTTGGATGGGCGGCGGCGACATCTCGATGGCCGACGGTTCGCAGGAGAAGATCCGCTGCAAGGCGGAATATTCGGTGCCGCCCAGCGGCGAAGCGCTGCATATCAGCATCAACTGCGCCAGCGACAGCTACAAGGTCCAGGTGGTCAGCAACGTGGTCGCTGGGGGCGACGGCAGTCTTTCCGGGACGTGGAAGGAACTGACCCGGCAAGCCGAAGGCAGCGTCTCCGGCAGGATCGCGGGGCCCGGGCAGATCCAGGCCAGCCTGGAAGGGACCGTTTACGGCATCCAGATGTCGCTCACGACCCGGGGCAACCTGCAGGCCGTCGCGATCAAGTCCCAGGGCACCGACGTCCAATCGGTCCGGATTCAAATGCGGAAGGTCTGAATCGCTCGGGGGAGAGACTGCGCTTTTCCCGCTATTCCGCGGCGGCTGGGGCGTCTCGCCGGCCCAGCCGGTTCGCTGTCTTGGTCAGGAAGGTAATGGTCGGCCGCAGAATCAGGAAGTCGGCCACCAGAGCTGACAACATGGCGAAGGAACTCAGCCAGCCGAATAGCCTGAGCGACGGCAAGTCGGAAAACACCGTCACGGCTAGGCCGCAAGCCAGGACCACCGAGGTGAGGATCAGGGCCGGGCCCATGAGGATCGTGGCTCGCTCGACCCCGATGGCTGGGTCCTTGCCGGGTTCGTCTTCCTGGCGCAACCGATTGAGGAAGTGGATCGTGGCACTCAAGCCGAGCCCGAACGAAACGGTCAGCGCGACGACGCTGACGAACTGCAGACCATCCCCCAGCAGATAAAGCAGCGTCCCCGACACGACGACAGGGAAGATACCTGGCAGGATCGCCGACAGCATGACCACCACCGACCGGAACGCCAGGCCGATGAAGATCGCGACGAAGAGGAATTCAAGGGTGAGGCCCCGATTCAGCTTGCCGATCATATTGGCGCTGTTCCGGGCCGCAATCACCGACAGCCCGGTCACGGCGATCGTGTAGCCCGGATGTTTCGTGCGCACTTCGTTCAAGGTGGCGTCGAGTTGATCGATCACGGGCAGGAGCTGGCTTGAGTCCTTGTCCGGGATGCGGCCTGAAACGATCACCGCGTCCTGGTTTTCGGAAACGAAGCGCCGCGTCAGATATTTCGGCAGAAAACCGACATATTGCTTGAGCGTTTCCACGTCGTTCTTACCGAGCTTTTCCGAAAGCCAGCGCCGCAGCGTCTCGAGCGACCAGACGTTGCCGACGCCGGCCTGCTTTTCGGTCGTCTGATGCACGTCCGCGATCACCCGCAGGGTTTCCGGATCGTAAAGCGACTTGCCCGGAGGCAATTCGACCAGCACGTCGATCGGGTTGGCTCCCGTCAGCTTGGCATCGAGCCGGCTGCTGGCCTGGACGGCTTGCTCCTTGTCAGGCACCTGATCGGCAAGCCTGTAGCTCGGCTCGAGATGCGCATAGGCAAAACCGAGGCCGGCCACGACCAACACACCGAGCAGACTGTAAAGACCGGGATGGCTGACCATGCGGGCCGCGATCCAGCCGCAGAAATGGCGCAGCGCGTTGACGCCGGTATCCGACGATTTCATCTTCGTAACGAAATCGCCGCCTTCACGGGTCAGCAGAATGCCGAGGAGCGGGACCAGCATCAGGACCGCCAGGAGAGCGATGATGGTCGCCATGAGGCCGGCCTCGCCGAAGGTGCGGATGAGGTCGGATTTGGTGAAGAGCAACGCCGTGAACGACAGCCCGGCGGTCGCATGCGTCAGCACGCAGGCCGGCCCCACGACCAGGATGGCGTTGCGAAAGGCCGACGCCTTGGTTTCACCGGCGATCAGCCGGTCGCGCGCCGCAAACGTCAACTGCATGCTGTCGGAGAAGCTGATCACCATGATGAGCGGCGTCATCACGTTGAGGAACATGTTGAGCCGGAAATCCATCCAGCCCAGCGCGCCGAGCGCCAGCAGGATGGCGATCAGCGGCGGCCCGGCCGCGATGATCATGAAGGACACGCGACGGAAGAACAGGATCGCAATCAGGCAGCCGGCCGCAAAGCCGACGGCGTTGTAGAGCAGACGATCGCGCTCGACCGCATTGCGGATCTCGAGCTGCATGACCGGCACGCCGGAGAGCTCCGCCTGAAGATCGCTGCCGTCGAGATCCTCTTTCATGGTCTTGCGGACGTCGGCAACTACGCTGTCGAGCTTGCTGCCCGACGAAACTTCCGGATCGAGCGCCAGCACGATCAGAGCCAGGTCGCCGTCGTCAGACAGCAACTTGCCGCGGATGATGTCGTTGGAGCGGACCCTTTCGATCAGCTTCTGGTAATCCGCGCCCTCCGGCAAGGGTTCGGGGAACAGGGCGGGCGGAATATGGCCGTTCTCCGGCGCTTCGCGGGCCGAAAACAGCGAGATGATGCCCTTGGTGCCGTCCACCAATTGCAGATCGGTCACGAGACTGCGCAGCTTCTCCAGCGAGTCCCGCTCGAGAAGCGACTTTCCCGTGACCACGACCAGGACGTCATATTCGTTCGACGGAAAGCGGTGCGATACGTCCTCGAACTGCTTGAACTCCGGCGTGTTCGAGCGGAACAGCTGGCTCAGCGAATCGTCGACCTTCAACCGCATCACGCCGAAAGCCGCGCCGATCGCCAGCACGACCAGGATGATCGTCGCCAAAGCCGGGAAATGCAGCGGGATGAGTCCGATCCGCTCCACACCGAAAGCGATGTTGATCTTGCGCCGCTTTGGCGCAGATCCTTCGGGCGCCCGACCGGCAGGCCCCGGGGAAAGATGATCGATCAGACGCATCTCCTGCGAGAGAACCGTGTTCCAGCTTCGCAGCCCTTCGCCCTGCACCTTCAGATTGGCAAGACGAGGGCCAAACCCGGCGGACCCAATATCACGCCGCTAACGCGTGGCGCGCGATCAGTCCACCAGTTCAGACCTGGGTAGGCCGGCTTTCCAATGCCGGGAGGGCATGGATCGAGGGCCGGACCCCAGGCTAATGAAAGGTTTTCTCGCCTACGTCAATTTTCGCGCCGCCGTGCCTTGAAGTATCAGGCCAGCTTGGCCTCCGCGGCGTCGCCGGCGCGCATCGGTTCGCTCATGGCCGCCTGAAGCTTTCCCCGGTCGAGTTCGCCTTCCCAGCGGCTGATGACCAGCGTGGCGACGCCGTTGCCGACGAGATTGGTGAGAGCGCGGCATTCGCTCATGAACTTGTCGATCCCGACCAGGATGGCCAGTGCCGCAATCGGCACCTCCGGGACTACGCTGAGGGTGGCGGCAAGCGTGATGAACCCGGCGCCCGTCACGCCGGAAGCGCCCTTAGAGGTCAGTGCCGCGATGAACAGGATCTTGAGCTCCTGCCCGAGCGTCAGATCCGTATTGGTGGCCTGGGCAAGAAACAACACCGCCAGCGTCATATAGATGTTCGTGCCGTCGAGATTGAAGCTATAGCCCGTCGGAATGACCAGTCCGACCACGGATGTGGAGGCCCCGAGCTGCTGCATCTTTCGAATCATTTGCGGCAGCACGGTTTCCGACGACGACGTCCCGAGCACGATCAGCAGTTCGTCCTTGATGTAGACGATGAAGCGCAGGATCGAGAACCCGCAGGCGCCCGCGATGGCGCCAAGCACCAGCACAACGAAAAGAATGCTGGTCAGGTAGAACGTGGCGATCAGCGCCCCTAGGTGGACCAGGGCTCCGATGCCGAACGCGCCGATGGTGAACGCCATGGCGCCGAAGGCACCGATCGGCGCGAAATGGACGATGATGCCGATGATGCGGAAGAACAGCCGGCCGGCGGCGTCGATCGCCTGTGCGATGCGCTCTCCGGTCGCGCCCATGCGCGAGATCGCGATCCCGCTCAGGATCGAGATCAACAGGACCTGCAGCAGATCGCCTTTGGCGAATGCGTCGAAGAAACTGTTCGGGATGATGGCGAGGAAATGCGCCACGATGCTGTCGCCCTTGGCGGCTGTGACGTAGTTCGACACGGCTTTGGTGTCGAGCGTCGCCGGATCGATGTTGAAACCCCGCCCCGGCCCGACGACTTCGGCGACGATCAGTCCAAGCGCGAGTGCGATGGTCGAAACGACCTCGAAATAGGCCAGCGCCTTGATCCCGACGCGACCGACGCGGTTAAGGTCGCCCATGGTGGCGATGCCGTGCACGACGGTGCAGAAGATGATCGGCGCGATCATCATCTTGATCAGCGCCACGAAGGCGTCGCCAAGAGGCTTCATGGCTGTGGCGGTCGAGGGCGCCAGCGTTCCGAGAACGATCCCCACTACGATGGCCGCGAGGACCTGGACGTAGAGCAGCCTGTACAGGGGTCTGCGAAGCCCGACCCGCGGAGCGCGTGTTTCCTCCGGACTCATGGAGTCCTCCCTTTCGGTGAAGCTTAGCGGCGTTGGGGCGGGGGCGGAAGATGAATCGGCGCAACGCGGCGCCGGCGAGGAACAAGCCCAATCCGGTCAGGCCGCCGCCTGCCCGGCTCCTACTCCACCTGCGCCTGCGCGGCCGCGAGCGCAGTCATGTTGACGATGCCCCGCGCCGTGACGCTCTGCACGAGTACATGCAGCGGCTTCGGCAGCCCGAGAAGAACGGGACCGACCTGCAATCCTCCGGCGGCTGCGCCGAGCAGAGTGAGGCCGATATTGGCCGAGTCGAGGGTCGGCATGATGAGGAGGTTCGCTGCCCCCCCGAGCGGGCTGTCGGCCACGAGCCGTTCACGCAGCGGCGCGCTCAGCGCCGCATCGGCATGCATCTCGCCATCGACTTCGAGATCAGGCGCGGCTTCGCGGATCATGGCCAGCGCCCGGCGCATTTTTCGCGCACTCGGCGAGGCCGAAGCGCCGAAGCTCGAGTGGGACAGCAGCGCCGCCTTGGGCACCACGCCGAACCGGCGGACCGCCTCGGAAGCCAGCAGCGTCATTTCAGCCACCTGCTCGGCGGTCGGTTCGACATTCACATGCGTATCGCAGATGAAGAGCGCGCCCGCCTGGAGGATCAGGCCCGAGAGCGCGTAGACGCGGCCGCTGTCTTGCCTGGCTCGCACGATCGGCAGAATATAGCTGAGGTGCCTCGACCATTCTCCCGTACCGCCGCACAAGGCCGCATCCGCCTGCCCCGACTGCAGCAGCATGGCGGCGGCCACGCTCGGCCGGCTGGACATGCGCCGGGCCGCGGTCTCGGGAGGGACGCCACGGCGGTCGACGAGGCGCTGGTATTGCCCTGTGAGAGGGGAGAACACATCGTCATCCTGCGACGGGTCGAGGATGCGCACGCCGGCGCCTTGCCCAAGCCGCAGCCCAAGCGCTTCGGTTTTGCGCTCGATCACTGCCCGGCGCCCGATGAGGATGGGCTCGGCAAGCCGTTCGTCCAGCACCGTCTGCACGGCTCTGAGCACGCGCTCGTCCTCGCCCTCGGCGTAGACGATCCGCTGAAGCTTCTGGCGAGCAGCCTCGAAGACAGGGCGCATCAGCTGGCCGGAGCGGAACACGAAACGTTCGAGATCGCGCGCATAAGCCTCGAAGTCGGCGATCGGCCGGCGTGCCACACCCGACCGCATCGCCGCCTTGGCGACCGCCGGCGCGACCTGCAGGATCAGCCGGGGGTCGAACGGCTTCGGGATGATGTAGTCCGGGCCGAACACGGGCGCCTGGCCGCCATAAGCCGCGGCCACGACTTCGCTGGCTTCGACCCGCGCCAGTTCCGCGATCGCTTCGACCGCCGCTACCTCCATGGCTTCGTTGATCCCCGTGGCCCCGACATCGAGCGCGCCGCGGAAGATGAACGGGAAGCAGATGACATTGTTGACCTGATTGGGAAAATCGGAGCGTCCCGTCGCGATCAGCGCGTCGGGGCGCGCCGCGCGGGCGAGTTCGGGCAGGATTTCGGGCTCTGGATTGGCGAGCGCCAGGATCAGCGGCTTGGGCGCCATCGTGGCCAGCCATTCGGGCTTGAGGACGCGTGGCGCCGAAAGACCCAGAAAGACGTCGACCCCGGGCAGCACATCGGCCAGCGTGCGGGCCTCGGTCGCCCTGGCATAGCGGGCCATGTTGAACGCCATGGCGTCGCCCCGCTGCGCGTGCACCACGCCTTTGATGTCGGTCAGGGTGACGCTGTCGACCGGCAGGCCCATGGCGACCAGTAGATCCACGCAGGCAAGGGCTGCTGCACCGGCGCCGGAGGTGACCAGCCTGACCTCCTCCAGCCGCTTGCCCTGGATCAGCAGCCCGTTGCGGATCGCGGCAGCACAGACGATCGCGGTGCCGTGCTGATCGTCATGGAACACCGGGATCGACATGCGTTCGCGCAGCCGACGCTCGATCTCGAAGCATTCGGGCGCCTTGATATCCT
>JBBPYT010000441.1:0-11073 GCA_038199665.1 Hyphomicrobiales bacterium | reverse complement strand
GCCTGCAACGTTCAAGCAGTTGGTAAACCCTTGTTCGGACATGATCCGTGCCGCGGCCTGACTACGCGCCCCCGAGCGGCACAGAAAAAGCAAAGGAGCGTCGGTGGCAGTGCGCCGCCGCCGCAGTTCGGCCAAAAGCGTCGGAACGAACTCTTCGTTCACCGCCATGGCCGGATAGCGCTGCCACTCCAGCAGCACCACCTGATTCGTCGCGGAAAGGTCCGGTACTCCGACGAACGACCACTCGGGCTGGGTGCGAACGTCAACCAGCACCGCGTCCGGACGGCTGCGCAAAAGCTCGTACGCCTCCGATGCGGTCACGTCGCCCGCATAGCCCGTGTCCAACGTGGTCATGATACCGTCTCCACCACCCGAGTACGGTGCGCCCGAATCTCTATGATACGCAAGTGCCCAGCCCAATCACCTTGGCTTTTCTACTGTGATTTACGCAATGCGTATCAATATCCTACAATAGAGATTAGCAAATCGCACAGGTTAGTGGAGCCATAGCCTGCACTATGGTCCTTGTAGCCTTACTCATCAATACAGGAAAAGCTTCTCACGGAGGGATAACCCGCCCGACCCCGAGAGAGGTGCAGACTACACAGAGGGTCGGGGGTTCGCAATGTTTCTGCGTCACGAAACAGTAAGATTCTGACCCCACCGCCGTGCCCGGTTGTTCCCCGGCTCCGGTTAGGCAGTTCTAATCTTTGACGAAATGCAGACAAAGAGGCGTCACATTTTGCGGCGCGAATCGGCTCGCTCGCGGGATGGCCAGACCCCGATTCGCGGCCGTCAATGGCCGAGTGATTCGCCCCGTTTTGCCGCTTGGGCCATAAAGCGTTGATTCAATGCGATATCCGATGCGCACCTCAAAAACGCTGAAAAATTGTCCACGGATTTCGATTAAAATATCCAAAGCGGCGAATGAGCAGCGGCACTTTCCGACAGGGTTGTGGTCGCGACCAACATTCCGGCGCTCGGATCTCCTGTCGCGGCAGGCGCGGCACTCCCGACCGCCGCTCACAAGCGCGTGAACAGGTCGCTGAACGTCAAAGTGAACATCACCAGGAGAAAAACGATGCCGGCCGATGCGGCCAGGCGATTGAGGCTGGTCGCTTTCTCGAGTCCCATGAAGAACGCAACGACCAACCCCGCCTTGATCACCGCGATGACGACCCCCACGGGAAGATTCCAACGGCCGAGAGGGACGTAGGCGAGGAAACAGGAGACAAACAGCAAGGCAATCAGGGCGAGCCAGATCAGCCCAAACCTGCGCAAGGCCGCACCGACTCCCTGCCGCGTCAATCGCGGGTGCGCATCCAGGTGCGGAGACCGGCTCACGAGCGCCCTCCCAGATAAAGTAGGGGATAAAGGAAGATCCAAACGATGTCGACGATGTGCCAATAGAGAGCGGTGATCTCGAATTCAGGGCTCGGCAGCGCCAGTTCGCGGCGTTCCACCAGGAAGGCCAGTCGAGAGACGGCAACGATGCCGATCGTCAAATGGATGGCGTGTAAACCGGTGATGGCCCAATAAAGCGAGAAGAAAAGTTGTGCCGCCGCGACCGGGATGGCGAAATCCCGTCCAGGCACGAGGTGCCTATCGAAGTCCTCGCGGTATTCGAAACCTTTGACGACAAGGAAGGCCAGGCCCAAAGCCACCGTAGCGACGAGGCAGAGGGCCATCAAACGCCGCAGTTCAAGATCGGCCAAGCGAGCGGCCATCACCATGGTGAAGCTGCTTGTCAGCAGCAGCCCGGTGTTGATCGTGCCGTACCATATGTTCGTGTGGCTCGATGCCTCGGCGAAGGCGGCCGGATGCAGTACCCGGAGATAGGTGAAGCACATGAACAAGCCGCCGAAGAACAGCACTTCGCTGGCAAGGAACACCCACATTCCGAAGGTCGAGGCCCGGCGCTGATCGGAGATGTGCTCCCACGGCTCCCGGATCACATAGTCGGCCTGCGTCATGCGACCTTGTCCTGCCTTCGGCGCGGCGTGCGATCGTCGGCCTCGGGCGCGCGGCCGCTGGCATGGTAGTCGTAAGGCCGTTCCGACACTGTCGGCCGCACGAAAAAGTTCTTGGGTGGAGGCGGCGAGCTCGTCTGCCACTCGAGGCCACTCGCACCCCATGGATTGTTGCCGGCACGTTTGCCTGCATAGAGCGACCAACCAAGGTAGAACGGTGGTAGCAGGTAGGCGGCAGCCAGAATCGAAGCGCCCATTGTCGACATCTCATGGTAGACCTGGAATTCCTGCGGATAGACGTGATACCGCCGCGGCATTCCAAGGTATCCGAGGATGAACTGCGGGAAAAAGGTGAAATTGAAGCCGAAGAACATGAGCACGGCGGCGAAGCGCGCCCAAGCTTCCGAATAGAGCTTTCCTGTGATCTTCGGCCACCAGAAGTGCAGGCCGCCGAAGAACGCCGACACCGAGCCGCCGACCATAATATAGTGGAAGTGCGCCACGACGAAGTAGGTGTCGTGGACCTGTACGTCGACCGGAATAGAGGCCAGGAACAATCCTGTCAGGCCGCCGACCGTGAATAGCCCTACGAAGCCGAGCGCATAGAGCATCGGGGCTTCGAAGCTGATCTGGCCGCGATAGAGCGTCGAGGTCCAGTTGAACACCTTGATGGCCGAGGGAACGGCGATGACGAAGGACAAGAACGAGAAGATCAGGCTCGCGTAAGGCGACTGTCCCGATACGAACATGTGGTGGCCCCACACGAAGAACCCGACACCGGCGATGGCCACCATGGCGTAGACCATGAAGGTGTAGCCGAAAACCTGACGGCGGGCGAAGCAGGTGATGAGTTCGGTGACGACCCCCATCGCCGGCAGCACCATGATGTAGACGGCCGGGTGGCTGTAGAACCAGAACATGTGCTGGAACAGCAGCGGGTCGCCTCCGTGTGCCGGATCGAAGATCGGGAGGCCGAACAAACGTTCGGCGAAGATGAGGAACAAGGTGGTGGCGAGAACCGGCGTGGCGAGCACCATCACCAGGCTTACGGCGTAAATCGACCAAACGAACAGCGGCAGGCGAAACCAGGTCATGCCTTCGATGCGCAGCATGTGAATGGTGGCGATGAAGTTCAAACCAGTGGCGATGGTAGCGAAGCCGGCGACGAACACGCCGGTCGCGGCGAGCAGGACATCACCGTTCGAAAACATGGTCGAGAACGGCGTGTAGAAGGTCCAGCCAGTGTCGACCCCACCGGTGATCAATGCGGCGAGCGTGAACATGCCGCCCGCCAGGTTGACGTACCAACTCAGCAGATTGAGCCGCGGGAACGCCACGTCCGGCGCGCCGATCATCAACGGCACGAGGAAATTGCCGAGCGTGTTCGGAATGGAGGGAATGAGGAAGAACCACACCATGATCACGCCGTGCAGCGTGAACAGCTTGTTGTAGGTATCGTCGCTGATCAGGTTGCCGTTCGGCGACAGGAGCTCGTAGCGAACCACGGTGATCGCGGCGCCCCCGATCAAAAAGAAGACCGTGATGGTGATTCCGTAAAGGATGGCGATCCGTTTGTGGTCCGTGGTGGTCAGCCAGGACCAAAGGGTGTGGCCGGCGTGGAGGTAGTCCGACGAGCTTGCCAGACCGCTCGGCCTGTCGCTGGCGAAAGCGTCCGTCATCTTCGGGTCTCCTTCGCGTCCTTGAGAGAGCGGATGTAGGCGGTCAGGGCCAGGATCTCGTCATCGCCGACGAGGCCGCTGAAACTCGGCATGATCGGCTCATAGCCGGCCGGCACATTGGCATGCGGCATGAGGATCATGTCGCGAATGAAACCGTCATCGGCCACGAGCCTGCGCCCGTCGGAAAGCTGGACCGGCTTGCCGTAGAGTCCGGCGAGTTGCGGAGCGTGCACGGTCGAGCCTTCGTGGCAGCCCGAACAGCCGAGCGAATGAAACAGGGTGGCTCCCTGGGCCGCGATGTCGTCGCCTTGTGGCTGCGCGGCGCTCCAGCGCGCGTAATCGTCCGGCGTCATGACGAACACGTCGCCAACCATTCGGGCGTGTTCGGTGCCGCAAAGCTGCGTGCAGAACAGGTGGAAGGCTCCGACCCGCGTGGCCTGGAACCAGGTTTGCGTGTAGCGGCCCGGCAGCACGTCCTGCTTGATGCGGAACTGAGGCACGAAGAACGAATGGATGACGTCCTGCGACGTCATCATCAGACGCACCGGTTCGCCGAGTGGAACGTGCAAGGCGTTGATCTCGCGAGCGCCGTTCGGATGCTCCGCCTTCCACATCCACTGCTTGGCGACGACATGGATCTCCATCGCGCCGGCATTGGAGGCGAGGCTGCCGAGCGAGGCCGAAAGCGTCCACCAGGCGATGAAAAGAGCCAAGAACAGGGTCGCCAGTGTCCAGCCGATTTCGAAGTCACGTTCGATCCATTTTGGCAGGCCACCCCGTTTGGTTTTTGAACCGTTGCGGTAGCGGAACGCGAAGACCAGGATCAGCCCGAAGACGATCAGGATGATGAGCCCCGACAGAAGCAGAAGGCCGCCAAAGATTCTGTCGGTCGCAGCGGCCTGCGTGGACGCTTGGCCGGGAAAAACGGGAAATCCGTTCAAGCGGACCCTCCTTCCCGAATCGGTCCATGTCGGGGCCGGGCCCGCGCCAGCCAAAGCGCCAGTCCGCCGACGGTGAGGAGACCTCCGCCGATCAGGATAATCTGAACGGCGCGCGTCGCCTTGCCGGTTGCGGGATCCAGCCCGTAGCAGAATAAATGCAGCCGATCGCCGAGCGTACCAATACGGCCCTGACCGGCTTCGACCAGCGCCAGCCGAAGGCTGCTCGGTTCGAGCGCCAAGCCGGGGAGCATACGGGAGAGGGCGCCTTCGCGGGTCAATAGGAAGACATCGGACGGATGAGCAAAGCGATGCGCATCGGCGTCGTAAACGGCGCGGTAATGCAGCGCCTGTTCGAGCGACGCGATGGCGTCGCGCGTCCCAGTCAGCATGTATGCGGCGCGCGAGAGTTCGCCGAATCCGTCGACCTGTGCCGCTTTCATGGCAGCCGCATCGGCCAGGGACGCCTCGACATTGAGGCCGACCACGACAAGGTCGAAATCCTGTCCGGGATGCAGGCCCGTCTCGCTCAGAGTGCGCGACACGATGGACAGAATGGGACCGCACAGCTCGTGGCAATCATAATCCGCCAGGACCAGCAGGGCAGGGCGCCGGCCCAGAATATCCCCGAGCCGGATCGCCTTGCCGGAGAGGTCCCGGAATTCGGCCTGCCGCGGAACCACGGTTCCGGCGGTGGGCGCGACCTCCACCCCTGCGAGCTGTGCCCTGGTGAGCGATGCCGTGGCGGCTGTGGCGGTGAGCTCCGCCAAGCTCAAGGTGGCGGCAAGCAAGAGCGCCCGAAGGGTCATGGGCGTGCCCCGTACGGAGATGCCGACAGGCTTGCCGCCGCGCGCGGGGCACCGTCGGGTGGCATGCCGGCGGCCGCGCCATTCGGCCTAGTGGAGCTTTGGCCGGGCGGATCCAGAGCCGCCAGGCCGCGGGACACCACAAAGTCCATGGCCCGCTCGATGGGGATGTGAATGAGGCCTTTGCTGTGATCCACCCAGGCGTAGCCGGCCAGTTGCTGGTTCTGCCGCTTGAGAAAACCACGCAGATCCTGCGTCGGATTGGGTTGGATCTCGGGGATCGGGAAGCTGCCGAGGGTCTCGGATACGCCGTGCGGCCGGAAGGACACCCGATAATAGCGGTGGAGCCCGATCATGGCTGCGACGACCAAGATCATGAAGCTTCCGACCAGCGTCAGGACCCAAGTGATCTTGACGCCCGGGTCCTCCCGATTGTCCCGCACTTCAACCGCCATGGGCGTGGTCTCCCATCACCAGCGACATCGGTCGGGTCAAACCCCAGCACAGCCCGACCATCGCCACGATAGCCACGGCCCCGGCCGCAACCGACCAGGCCTCCGTCACTGGAGACACGAGCCATACGGTTTGCGCAAAGGTACCGACCAGTAGACAAGCTCCGACGATACGGAGCGGACCTGCATTGTCGCGCACCTTGGAAAAGAGCAGGGCGATGAGCGGCCCGATCGACCCGATGCCAATGCCGGCCAGTTCGAGCCAGAGCCATCCGTGTTGGGTCCGGCGCAAGTACCAGTCCGCCTGCTCGGGCAAGTCGCCGTACCAGAGCACGATGAAGGTCATCAGAATGAGATAAGTTTCGCCAAGGGTCGTGGCCAGCAGCAGCGCGCCGATGTCTTTCCACGCTGCGGCGTGTTCCGGCGCGAGCCGCACCACCGCGACGAAAGCCAGGGCGGATATAAGTTGTTGGATGATGGTCTGCGCCCCGAAAGCGGACGAGGTGAAGCGCGGGTCGAGCGACAGGAACCAGCCGAAGGCCGCGAAGTTCATGAAGATCGCGTAGAAGAGGAGCGCCAGCCCGGCGCCGAGTTGTCCGAGCCCGCGACTGTTGGCGAACCGTGCAAGGAAGCAGAGACCGACAAGGCCGATCAGGCTCCGTGACGCAAACGCGCCGCCGTTGAGGTAGATGGCGGCGACGCCCTCCCCTGCCGAGCGAGGATCGGCAGCCCAGGGATAGACCAGACGGCTGCCGATCCCGAGCGGCAGCCAGAACAGAACCAGCAGCGGCAGCATGGAAACGGCGACGGTCAGCGCCGGCTTCGCCAGTTCGCCCCATTTTCCGCCGGTCAGGCGATGGATCGTCATCCATGCGAAAGCGCCGAGCGGGACGCCGCCCACCGAAGCGAATGCGATGAGCCAACCGTGCAGCACCGCGCGCGGCGCCGCGACGCCGACCAGCAGGAGGACCGCCGAGGCCACAATGCCGACGATGACCGCCTGTCGGGCATTGGAGGAGATTGCCGCCGCGGAAGCGCCCGTCATTGCAGCTTGCTCCGCGCATCCGGCACTTGAGCCAGCGGCACGCCGCCCGCCGCCTGCAGCGCGCGGATGTAGGAGACGATCGCCCAGCGGTCTTCCGGGGCGACGCGTGCCGCGTAGGAATACATCACACCATGGCCGTTGGTGATGACGTCGAAGACGTGCTGGGCGCCAGCGGCGCGAAGCCGCGGACTCGAGAACGACGGCGGCGGCGGGAAGCCGCGCTGCACGATCATGCCGTCTCCCATGCCGCCGAGCCCATGACAGGGGGAACAATAGATGTCGAACCGCTCCTGTCCGCGCCGCACCAAGGCGGCCGTGATGGTCGGCGGCGTCGTCGTGCTCGCATCCCGCGCGAGGTCGCCTTGCGCCACCGTATGTTCGGGGAGGGGCCGCGCCGCCGTGCCGTCCGGCCAAAGGTCGGCTCTGGCATAGGTGCCGTAACGGGGCTGTACGGTCATGGATTGATCGCAGCCGCCGACGGCCAGACCAAGCAGAACGAGAGCCAGCCATCTCATGGTCCGACCTCGCCGACCGAGAGCGCACCCTCTTCGGCAAGCGTTCGGCGCAGGCGCTGAGCATCGGCCTCCGAAGCGGGACCGTCCACCACAAGAAAGAAGCGATCCTGGCTAGCCCGTTCGATGTTGGGCAAAGCAAAAACAGGATGGTGCAGGCGGGGCAGGCCGCTGCGCCCCATGAAAGTGGCGAAACCTGCGATCGCCGCAGCCAGCACTCCGACCTCGAACGGAACCAGGAGGAAAACCGGCCAGGAGTCGAGCGGCCGCCCACCCGAATTGATCGGGTAAGCGATCACCGCGCTGTAATATTGCATCGCGTATGCAAGGGCTGCCATCCCGAAGCCCGCAGCCGCCATGGTGACCCGGATCGGCGAAGCCGTGGCCCCGAGCCTGTCGGACAACTCGGGCATTGGGAAGGGTGTCAGTGCGTCGAGGACGTCGAAGCCATCCTGGCCGACCCGGTCCGCAGCGGAAACGAGGGTGTCGGGCGTGTCGAACTCGGCCAGATAGGAGCCGCTCAAGCCACGCCCTCCTTATAAGCGAGTTCACGGACCTCATACATGGACACGACGGGGAACAGTCGCGCGAAGATCAGGAACAAGAATGCGAAGAGCCCGAGCGGGCCGAACAGAAAGGTCCAATCCACGACAGACATGACGAAAACGTGCCGCATGCTCGGGAGGTAATCGTGCGAAAGCGTGTTCCAGATGATCAGGATGCGCTCGAACCACATGCCGATGTTGATGCCGACAGATACCAGGCCGAGGACGACGAGGCTGCGACGAGCGGCCGGCAACCACAGCACCTGCGGAAGAACGCAGTTGAATAGCAGCAGCAGCCAGTAGAGCGGGGCATAGAAGCCGGTGAATTCGTGTGCGATCAAGCCTCGCGCGGCGGGGTCGCCGCCATACCAGGCGGTGAACCATTCGGTGGCGTAGGACAGGGTCATGACGAGGGAGCACACCAGGATGATGCGTCCCATGGCGTCGAAATGCTTGAGCGTGATGTAACGCTGCAGCCCCAAGCCCCAGCGGATGAAAGTCGCCAGAAGCACCACCATGGCGAAGCCGCAATACATCGCGCCGACGACGAAATAGGGAGGGAAGATCGGCTCCTGCCAGCCCGGCATGAGGCTCGCGGCGAAATCCAGGCCGACGATCGAATGCACGGAACAGACCAGCGGGACCGCCAGGGCCGCCATCGTGATGTGCAGGGTTTTCTGCAACTTCCAGTGCCGGGCGGAGCCTCGCCAGCCAAGCGCGAGCACGCCGAAAAACCGCTGCATGCGCCGCGACATCGCGCGGTCCCGCAAGGTCGCCGCGTCGGGGATCAGTCCGAGGTACCAGAACAGCAGCGAGAAGATCAGGTAGCTGAGGATCGCCCAGAAATCCCACACCAGCGCGCTACGCCATTGCGGCCACAACGTCATGGTATTGGGATAGGGGGCGAGCCAGTAGAAATACGCGGGCCGGCCCAGGTGAATGATCGGGAATATGCCGGCGATCGACACAGCGAACAGCGTCATGGCTTCGGCGAACCGGTTGATCGAGGCTCGCCAATCCTGTCGCGTCAGCGCCAGGAGCGAGGATATCAATGTTCCGGCATTGCCAATGCCGATCCACCAAACGTAGTTGGCGATGGCCACGCCCCAGACGATTGTGGAGTTTATACCCCAGGTGCCCACCCCGACCGCGAACAGGACGACAAGGCCCGCCACGGTGGCGAGGACGAAGGGCAGAGTGATCGCGAGGGCAATCCACCAGACCGTCCAGCTTTTGCGCACCAGAACCGGATCCGAGACGGCTTTGCTGACGCCCTTGTAGGTGAAGTCGGGCGGCAGGAGGCAGCCTGCTTCGGCTGCCGAGGAGGCTCGCGGGACCGCGCTCATCCGGGCACCTTGTCGAGGAGCGGATTCGGATTGCGGACCTTGGCCAGATACGTGGTCCGGGGCTTGGTGTCGAGGTGATCGAGCAGGGTGTAATGCTGCGGTTCGCGGCGCAGGCCGGCGACCACGCTCTCCGGCGCATTGAGGTTGCCGAACGCGATGGCCCGGGTCGGGCAGGCCGATTGGCAGGCCGTCACGACGTCGCCGTCGCCCAGCGGCCGGTTCGCCTTTTCGGCTGCGCGTCGCGCTCCGCTGATCCGCTGAACGCAGTAGGTGCATTTCTCCATGACGCCCCGTGCCCGGACGGTCACGTTCGGATTGTTATGGGCCCGGACGATGTCCTTGCCGAGATCGCCGTAGGGCTGATCGTCGGCATAGCCAAAGAAATTGAAGCGCCGGACCTTGTAGGGGCAATTGGCCTCGCAGAACCGCGTCCCGATGCAGCGGTTGTAGACCTGCACATTCAGCCCTTCGCTGTCGTGCACCGAAGCCCCGACGGGACACACCGGCTCGCAGGGCGCCGCTTCGCAATGCATGCAAGGAACCGGCTGGAACCCTGTCGCTGTCTCGTCGCCCTCTCCGATCTCGTATCGGTCGATCCGAAGCCAATGCATGTCGCGATGGCGCGCGATCTCTTCCGGACCGATCACCGGAACGTTGTTCTCCACCTGGCAGGCGACCACGCAGGCGTTGCAGCCGATACACGCGCCGTTATCGATGACCATGGCCCAGCGAGCCGCGGCCTTCGCATAGTCATGCGCCGGCAAAAGAGTGGGGACCGGCCGTTTCGGCGCAGGTGGCTCATCCTGGGCGAAGTGGCCGAGCTTCATCGCGGGATAGATATCTGCCGGGTCTCCATCGAGCTCGAATTGCTCTTGGGTGGACGTGATCGGGCGCTTCTGCCCCGTCTTCACGGCCGCGACGGACACCACCCGCTGTCCTTCCTCCGCTATCAACGAAAATCCGTTGACGCCGATTCCGCTGCCGAGGGTACCGCCGCGAACGCGGCCGTATCCGAGCGACAGGCTCAGCGTGCCAGGAGCATGATCGTCCTCTATACGCACCGGCACCGTGATCGAAGCGGTTTCCGAAGCTACGCGCAGAAGATCGCCGTCGGAAACTTCGAGCTTGCCGGCGTCGTCGGCGCCGATCCCCAGCGCATTGCCCCAGACCTCCTTGGTCAGCGGTTTCGGGCATTCCTGCAGCCACGCGTTGTTGGCGTAGGCGCCGTCCCACAGACAGGGATCCGCCCGCAGGATCAATGCGAGACCCGGCTTTGCCCCGGCTTGCGCGAGTGCAGGCAGCGCCGGCGTGTTGAGCTCCGGCGCCGGCTCAGGGCTGCTTTTTATGAGCCCGTCCTGCAGAGTTCGCCGCCACCACGATTCGAAGTCCGAGTCCGCAGACCTGCTCCGCCAGGTCGAGCGGACGATTTCGTAGTCGTTGCCCTCAAACGTGCCCAGAAGCGATGCCAGCAAGCCGTGCATCGTCTGCGTGCTGTAGAAGGGTCGGATCAGCGGCTGAACGAGGCTCGCAGTGCCGTCGAGGCTGCGCAGATCGGACCAGCTTTCGAGGGGATGCGATTCCGGCACGTGCCAGGTCGCTACCGCGGCGGTCTCGTCGAAATGCATGCCGAGATGGATCGAAAGGCCAGCCTTGGGGATCAGGTCTTCGAGACGCATCGACCGGGGTGCATCGTAGGCTGGGTTGCAGCCTACCATGACCAGCGTGTCGACGGACCCGGCTTCAAGGTCCCGGGCCAATTCGTCGAGCCCAGCCGCTCCGG
>JBBPYT010000440.1:0-6105 GCA_038199665.1 Hyphomicrobiales bacterium | reverse complement strand
CGACGATCGAGAAGAAGGTGGAAACGGTCCGCGGCGCCACTTTGGGCCGCATCTCCAACTTGATCAACCGCGTCGACCGGCAAATGGCGCCGCCCAAAACCCAAGCGTCGACGACGACCGAGGCGCAGCCCGGTCCCGGCGCCGGCAAGACGACCGCACTCGGGACCGGGCCGCAGCCCGTCCCGGTCGAGGTTCAGCAACCGGCCGCCCAGCCGCTCGAGTTGGCTCGCACCATTCTGACCCCGGTCATCGGGCCGGTCTCCGACCTGCTGATCGTCGTCATCATCGCGGTCTTCGTCCTGATGCAGCAGGAGGATCTGCGGGATCGGCTGATCCGCCTGTTCGGATCGACCGACCTTCACCGGACCACGCTCGCCATGGATGATGCGGCGCGGCGGCTCGGGCGATATTTCCTGACGCAGCTCGGCATCAACGCGTCCTTCGGGGCGATAATTGCGATCGGTCTGGCGGTGATCGGGGTTCCCTCGCCGGTGCTGTGGGGCGTTGTCGGCGCGCTGCTGCGTTTCGTCCCCTATGTGGGCCCCGTGATCGCCGCCATCCTGCCCGCGGCTGTGGCAGCGGCCGTTCATCCGGGCTGGTCCATGGTGGTCTGGACGGTGGGTCTGTTCGTCGCGGTCGAGTCGGTGACCGGGCAGATTGTCGAACCGCTGGTCTACGGCCACTCCACCGGGCTTTCGCCGGCCGCCGTGGTGATCGCGGCGATCTTCTGGACCTGGATCTGGGGGCCGATCGGCCTCGTGCTGTCGACCCCCTTGACGCTTTGCCTTGTGGTCCTGGGCCGACATGTCGACCGGCTCGAATTCCTGGACGTTCTTCTGGGCGATCGTCCCGCCCTGACCCCGGTCGAAAACTTCTACCAGCGAATGCTGGCCGATGATCCTGACGAAACGCAACAGCAGGCGGAACTTCTGTTGAAGGAACGCTCCCTGGCCGCGTATTACGACGAGGTCGCACTCAAAGGCTTGCAACTGGCCGCCAACGACGCGCTGCGGGGCGTGCTCGCGCAAGACAAGGTCGAACTCATCAAGAACAGCGTTCGGGCGCTGGTCACCGACCTGGCCGAGCATGAAGACCGCGACCCGCATCCCGACGAGAAGGCGGCCGCTGCCGCGCTCGCATCGCAGGCCGAACGGTCCCTTCCTTCGCCATCCGCGCCCAAGTACGACGCCCCCGAAGGGACCCGCCTCGCGCCGGAGTGGCAAGGCTCGGCTCCCGTGCTCTGTCTGGCCGGGCGGGGGCCGCTTGACGAGGCCGCATCCGCCATGCTGGCGCAGCTTCTCGGCAAGCACGGACTCGGCGCCCGCGTGGCCGCGCACCAGGCCGCTTCGCGCGAGAACATCGGCAGGCTCGACACCGACGGCGTGGCCATGGTGTGCATCAGCTATCTCGAGATCACCGGCAGCCCGTCGAACCTCCATTACCTGCTGCGGCGGCTTCGGCAGCGCCTGCCCGGCGTGCCGATCCTGGTCGGTCTTTGGCCGTCCGACGACGAGGTGCTGCTCGACAAGCGCGTGCGCGCCGTCATCGGGGCGGACCATTACACGACCTCGCTTAAGGAGGCCGTGGAGGCCTGCGTGGCGGTGGCCCATGAAAAGGCGGGGACCGTGCCGGGCGAGATCGAGGATCAGCCGGCCCCGCTCTCGGGAGCGCTTTCCGGCGGTGCCATGGCTGCGATGGCGTAGTCGAGGCATGCTCGCCTCTCCGATCGCGAACAACCGTCGTCTTAATTCCGTCGCTCTTGTCCTTTAAGCCACGCCTCGAAAGCGAGAGACAAGATCTTGCAATCCCGGTTTCAGTTCTTACTTCGGTAATGAGCCCAATCGGCGAGCTTGTCAGGTTCCGGCTTTCGTCAGCGCTGAATAGCGCGGCGCCCAACCACGGATGTACTGGTGGTGCGTGTTCTTCTTTCGGGGAGAAACGAAGCCTTGGAGCCTGGCACCGCCCGAACTCAAATTCGCAGGGACGCTATTTCTCAGCGACCGAAGCCCCGTCACGGATGTACTGGCGGGGCTTTTTGCTGCCTGTGAGTTCTCTCGGACGCCTCGGCCACTCGGCAGTCGACACACCCTAACGTCCCTCGGTGGTTCAGACCCGGTAATAGCTGCGGTACCAGCTCACGAAGCGGCCAACGCCATCTTCGATCGAAGTGCTCGGGCGAAACCCCACGTCCCGATAAAGGTCGTCGATATCCGCATAGGTGGACGGAACGTCGCCCGGCTGCATGGGCATGAAATCCTTGATCGCCTTGCGACCGAGACACCCCTCGAGGACCTCGATCATGCGCAGCAGCCTCACCGGATCGCTGTTGCCGATATTGTAGACCCGCCACGGCGCGGCGCTTGACGCGGGATCGGGATCCTGCCCGCTCCACGAGGGGTCCGGCACGGGAACGCGGTCCGCCAAGCGATACACGCCCTCCACAACATCGTCGACGTAGGTGAAGTCGCGTTCCATTTGCCCATAGTTGAACACCCTGATGGGTTCGCCTGCCAGCATGGCCTTGGCGAACAGGAACAGCGCCATGTCCGGCCGACCCCAGGGGCCGTAGACGGTGAAGAACCTCAATCCCGTGGTCGGCAACCCGAAAAGATGGCTGTATGAATGGGCAAGCAGCTCGTTAGCCTTCTTGGTGGCGCCATAAAGGCTGACCGGGTGATCGACGTTCTGGTGCACCGAGAACGGCAATCTTGTCACGGCGCCGTAGACGGAGCTCGATGACGCATAAAGGAGGTGGCCGACACCATGCTGCCGGCAGGCCTCGAGAATGTTCAAGAAGCCCACGACATTGCTGCTGATGTAGCTGTGCGGATTCTCCAGCGAGTAGCGCACGCCGGCCTGCGCGGCCAGATTGACCACGATCTCGAACTTCTGTTCCCGGAACAGCCGGTCGATGGCATCGCGGTCGATCAGATCGGCTCTAACGAATCCAAAACCCTCGGCCTTCTCGAGACGCGCCAAGCGCGCTTGCTTGAGCGACACGTCGTAATAGTCATTGACGTTGTCGAGGCCGATGACCTGGCGGCCCTGACCCAGATATTTCAGCGCAAGGTGATATCCGATGAAGCCGGCGGCTCCGGTGACCAGAACAGGCTTCACGCCCTCTCCTCTTCAGTATGGCTCGACAGCCACCAGCGGTTCGGTCCGGACTTTGCCCCCGTCTCGGATCAGTTCGGCACCGAGGCGAGCTTCGGCGTGCCCGCCTCGTCTGATTGCCCGATGCTGAAATAATCAAAGCCCCGCGCCTTCATTTCGGCAGGACGGTAGATGTTGCGCAGGTCGATCAGGATGGGCTTCTTCAGCCGGCTCTTGATCCGATCCCAGTCGAGGGCCCGGAACATATCCCATTCGGTGATGATGGTGACCGCGTCTGCGCCTTCCGTGCATTCGTAGGGATTCTGGCTGTAGTCGACGTTTTCGATGACCGTCCTGGCGTTCTGCATGCCTTCGGGGTCATAGGCGCGCACCCGCGCTCCCGCGTCCTGGAGGCCCGTCACTATGGCGAGGGACGGCGCTTCGCGCATGTCGTCCGTGTTGGGCTTGAAGGTCAGGCCGAGCAGCGCGATCGTTTTGCCGCGCACATCGCCGCCGCAGGCTTGCACGATCTTCCGCGCCATGGCGCGCTTGCGCTGGTCGTTGACCGACACCACGGTTTCGATGATCCGCAGCGGCGCGCCCTGATCCTGCGCGGTCTTGATCAGCGCCAGCGTGTCCTTTGGAAAGCACGAGCCGCCGTAGCCAGGGCCGGGATGCAGGAACTTGGGGCCAATCCGGTTGTCGAGCCCGATGCCGTGGGCCACGTCCCGGACGTCGGCGCCCACCCGCTCGCAAAGGTCCGCGATCTCATTGATGAATGTGATCTTGGTGGCCAGAAACGCATTGCCGGCATACTTGATCAGTTCCGCGGTCCGCCGACTGGTCGTGACGATCGGGGCCTGATTGAGGTAGAGGGGACGGTAGAGCTCCTCCATCACCTTGTGGGCCCGCCGGTCGTCGGTGCCGATCACGATGCGATCCGGGCGTTTGAAATCCACGATCGCGGCGCCCTCGCGCAGGAATTCCGGATTGGAAACCACCGCAACGTCCACGTCTGGTCGCGTTTCGCGGATGATGCGTTCGACTTCGTCCCCGGTGCCGACCGGCACCGTCGACTTGGTCACGACCACCGTGTAGCCCTGGAGCGCAACGGCGATTTCCCGCGCCGCCTGATAGATGTAGGAGAGGTCGGCGTGACCGTCGCCTCGACGCGAAGGCGTGCCGACCGCGATCAGGACGATTTCGGCCTGCTTCACGCCGGCCGCGAGTTCGTCGGTGAAACTCAGCCGGCCCTCGCGCGCATTCTTGGTGACCAATTCACGAAGCCCGGGCTCGTAGATCGGCATTTCGCCCCTGTTCAAGGCGCCGATCTTCGACGCGTCCTTGTCGATGCAGGACACGACATGTCCGAAATCGGCGAAGCAAGCCCCCGAAACGAGACCGACATATCCCGACCCGATAACAGCGACGCGCATCGATTCTCCTGAGCTTAGGCCCGTGTGGTGCTGTTAGCGGCATTTGGCGCGGGACGCCAGCATGGGCCGCGTCTTGCAGCCACCCCGTTTCAACCCCGTTTGAACGAGCCTTGACGAAGCGCAGGAGGGGTGATAGCCCCTCGATTGAAAAATCTCAGGTGGTCATGCGACGCATGTTCAGGACCCTTATCGTACCCGTGGCGCCCGGAGCGGACCGAGACTGATCTCGGCTTCCGACCCTGGCGCTGACCCAAGGCCCCCCGAGGGCCTTTTTAGTTGCCTATTTTCCTGACCCTTGAACCCGATAGGAGCAAAGCGAAGTCGAGATCCATGACCGGCGCCGAAATGGTGGTCGAAGCCCTCAAGGACCAGGGTGTGGACACGATCTTCGGCTATCCGGGCGGCGCGGTCCTGCCGATCTACGACGCCCTGTTCCATCAAAACCACCTCCGCCACGTGCTGGTGCGCCACGAACAAGGTGCCGCCCATGCGGCGGAGGGCTATGCCCGCTCCTCCGGCAAGGTGGGCGTGCTGCTGGTCACGTCGGGGCCGGGCGCCACCAACGCCATCACCGGGCTGACCGACGCCTTGATGGATTCGATCCCGCTGGTCTGCATCACCGGCCAGGTCCCGACCCATCTGATCGGCTCGGACGCCTTCCAGGAATGCGACACGACCGGCATTACGCGGCACTGCACCAAGCACAATTATCTGGTGCGGCGCATCGAGGACCTGCCGCGCATCCTGCATGAAGCCTTCTTCGTGGCGTCGCACGGGCGCCCCGGCCCGGTGGTCATCGACATCCCCAAAGACGTGCAGTTCGCCGCGGGCACCTATGTCGGGCCGCAGAACATCGTGCACAAGACCTACAAGCCCCAGGTCAAGGGCGACCTCGACAGGATCAAGCGCGCGGTCGCCATGATGGCCAGCGCCAAACGGCCGATCTTCTATACCGGCGGGGGAGTCATCAATGCCGGGCCGGCCGCCTCCATGCTGCTGCGCGAACTCGTGGGCCTCACGGGCTTTCCGGTCACCTCGACCTTGATGGGGCTTGGGGCCTACCCCGCCTCCGGCAAGAACTGGCTCGGAATGCTCGGGATGCACGGCACCTACGAGGCCAATCATGCCATGCACGACTGCGACCTCATGATCGCGCTCGGTGCACGGTTCGACGACCGCATCACGGGCCGGCTCGACGCCTTCTCGCCGGGCTCGAAGAAGATCCACATCGACATCGATCCCTCTTCCATCAACAAGGTCGTGAAGGTCGATCTCGGCATCGTCGGCGATTGCGCCTTCGTGCTCGAGGACATGGTCCGGCTGTGGCGCTCGCACAGCCCGGCCATCGACAGGACGGCGCTCGACTCCTGGTGGGGACAGATCGACGATTGGCGCCAGCGCAACTCGCTCGGCTTCCGGAACTCGAAGAACACCATCAAGCCGCAGCATGCGGTGCAGCGCCTATACGAATTGACCAAAGGGCGCGACACCTACATCACCACCGAAGTGGGCCAGCACCAGATGTGGGCGGCGCAGCACTATCGCTTCGAGGAGCCGAACCGCTGGATGACCTCGG
>JBBPYT010000439.1:0-8054 GCA_038199665.1 Hyphomicrobiales bacterium | reverse complement strand
GACTCCTTCTGATGCAGCACATGGTCAAGGGCTGCGCCTCGCCATTGACGGTTGGCACACATCCAATGTGAGTGCTAAGCCCCCGAGATACCAGAAACAAAGCAGGCGTAAGGGAAATAAAAGCAAATGCGGCGCACACTGATCCTGCGGAGAGTTTGGCGGATCACTGCATAGCAACCGAGATAAGAAAAACTGGGTACGGTCGGGAGCTGTGCGCGTTTTCGAGTCCGTGGTCTCGTTCGGCCGCGAAGGTGGTGGTCAACGGTTGTCTTTTCGCCACTTGCGCACCGTCCAGAGGGAGAAATCCACAGCATTCCCACTCGAACTCTGATTGTCAGCCCGCGCTTGGGTGCCGCGCCCTATCTCAGGAGGTCTCCTCAACGTTCGCGAAATGCGCCCCACACGTACTGACTCGATCTGCGGCTTTTTCGGGCGCGCCCACGGCTCAGAGTCGACCGTCAGAATACAGCAACGTGCCGTCGGGCTCTCGGATTGCTGCGGCGTTCATGCTGGCTCGCTCGATCTTCCCCCGCCCCATGATGTGGAACACCTCTTGGCCGTCTGAGAGGAGGTAGTCGGTGATGATGCGCCGATGACACCGCCACCAGACCGCTTCGGCGCACATGATGGCACAGCCATGAGCGCGGCCAAGATCCCGCAGCTCCGCGATCCCGTTCCGGAAGTCCGGAGTGGCCGCGTAGTCGGCGTAGTTCCGGAAGCTGGCGTTCTGCCAAAAGGTGTTCCTCGACGGAACCTGGCCTTTCCGTCGCCCGCGCAAACCGCCGAGCCTGCTGACATGACGATAGCCGATCTGGCAGGCAGCCAGGGAGTCCGGAAGCATATCGGCATTGAATTGCGGGTTGGTGCGCGAACGGGGGATGGACCGGACATCCACGACGAAGTCAGCCTTTGCCTCCTGGAGCAGGTCAACGAACTCTGCCACCGATCGGGTGGAGTGGCCGATCGTGTAAAAGATCGAGCATCCATCCGTGCTATGCAACGGCTTCTCCCTTTCCGCAACCTGGGCACATCGGTTTGAAGCCCAGGAAGCCCAGCCTCCATAAATAAGCCCGCGCGGGCCTCCCGTCTGCCTTGCCGCTCAAGGTAACGATCCGGGTTGCGGTATCGGACGTATGATATCAAACCCCTCCGCGGAAAAGCCTGCGTCCGCCGGACCTCGGCCGATCTCAGAACCTTCTCCGGGTCGCATGGCCTCTACCCTCCTTCTTTTCCACCTGGACAGCACTCTTTGAAGCTGCGGCAAGTCACTGAGGATTGGAGGCTCGGCAAGACATCGAGTTGTTTCCTTCGAAGGGTATTTGAATCAGCTTGAGCGTACGTCGTCATGCGTTGTTTTTGACGAAGTGGCAGGTGTGGTGGTGTTGGCCGAAGGGCCGCCGTTTCCACCTCCGGCGAACTCCGCAGCCGCATGGACGATCTCGGGCACTGAGAGATGCACGTAGGCCAGTAAATCGTCTGGTGTCCGGCCGCTTTTCGGAATCCTGCGAACGAAGAGCGCACGCACGCGGGGCGGCCCGCCTGCGGTGGCGGCGGCCTCGGACAACTCGCTCCCGATGCCCCCGGCGTAATTGTCCTCGACGGTCAGGATCACGGCGCCAGACTGCCGGGCAAGCACCAGCACCGCTTCCGTGTCCATCGGCAATGCGTAGGCGTCGACGACCGTCGCCGCGATACCCTTCTCTTCGAGGATCGGCGCTGCGGCGAGGCAAGTGTGGACGAGATAACCATCCGCGACCAGCAGAACCCTTCGCTCGCCCGTGCCGGCTTTCCTCACCACCTTGTGCCCGCCGAACGGGAAACTCTCCGTCTCCTCATAGAGGAGCGGCAGGTCGGCGCGAACCGCCCGCAGGTAGCAGGCGCTCGGGTAGGCAGCCATCTCGACCACCATGTTGTAGGTGCTGACCGCGTCGCTCGGCGTCAGCACGGTCATCGCCGGATTGTTCCGGTGATCTTTAGCGTGGGCGATCGCACGCATGAACGCCACATCGGCGAGTGCCATTTGGCTTGGACCATCGGCCGCGAGCGTCACCCCGACATGGGTGCCGACGAGCTTGATATTGGCCCCGCCAATCACCGCCATTTCGATCTGATCGAACGCGCGCTCCATGAACCTGCCGAAAGTGCTGACGAACGGGATCTTGCCGGCCGCCGCCAGTCCCGCCGCGGCAGAGATCATATTCTGCTCGGCGATCCGCCCCTCAAAATAATGGTGCGGGTGCGCGTTGGCGAAAAACTCGGCGTAGGTCGAATTCTTAACATCGCCGTCGAGCGCCACGATACGCGGGTCGGCATCCCCCAGCGCCTTCAGCGCCATTCCGTAAGCACGTCGCGGCGACAGCTTCTTCGTCTCGTTGACCGCTTCGGTCAGTTTGGGGTCGGCGTGGACCACCTCGGCGAAGCTTGCGGGCTTGCCGGCCGGCCTGGTCGGGGCCGCTGGTAGCGGTTCGGGAATCCGAAGTGCTTGCGTCATCTCCTGTAGGTCGACATCGTTAACGCCCAGCTCTGCCGCGCGCTTGTCAAGTTCCGCCAGCACCGCCTCGAGTTGGTCCTGCGGAACCGCAACACCATGATGGCCCATGCCCTGGATTTGCGGTACGCCCCAGCCTTTCACGGTGCGTGCGATGAGACAGAGTGGCTTGTCGGAGCCATCGCCCCGTTGCCGGAGCGCCTGCTCGATTGCCGCGGGATTATTTCCGTCGATCACGACCGTCCGCCAGCCAAAGGCTTCCGCTTTTTGCTGAAGATGCTGCCAATCCTCGGGTTTCGCCACGAAGTCGCTCTGCCCGAGCGTATTGCAGTTGAAAATTGCAACTACGTTGATCAGACGCATATCCGCGATGAAGTCCATCGCTTCCCAGATCTGGCCTTCCCGGGCTTCCCCATCGCCAATGATGCAGTAGATCGTCTTGTCCACATCATCGACACGGGCCGCGCAGGCGAGGCCCGCCGCGACCGACAGGCCCTGCCCAAGGGAACCCGTCGCGGCGTCAAAGAACGGAAAGCCGAGCGCGGGATTCGGGTGTCCGTCGATCAGGCTGTCGATGTCGCGCAGCGTCATCAGGTCGCCTATGTCCATCGCCTTCGCGCGGCCATGGGGGTAGAAGGTGACACCGAGATCCGCGCATGCAGCGTAGACAATCGGCACCGCATGACCTTCCGAAAGTACGAGCCGGTCTGCGCCTCCGTACTCGGGTCGCTTCGGATCCCAGCGCATGACGCGATACATCAGCACGGCCGTAAGATGGGCCAGCGAGAGGGCTGTTGTCGGGTGCCCGCTCTTTGCGGCCGTCGTGGCTCGCACCGCGAGGCGGCCCAGCTCGATGGCCTTGGCCTGCAGGATCTTGTTGATGTCGCCCATGTCGGACTCCGGATTTGTCGGTAATCGACCTGCCGAGATAGCCGCCGGTTACGGGAATGTTGACGAAGGAGCCTGGTCTATGTTGCAGGCCGGCTCACGACAGGCCATCAGATCGGCATGCGGTAGCCGTAGAATTCGTGATCCTCGTTGTATCCACCCTGACCGGCGCCGAGGTCGGCGAAGTCACGCACAAACTCGATAGCCGCGATCCACTTGACCATTTTGAAACCCAACTCGTTCTCGCAACGTAGCCGGAGCGGAGCACCGTGAAGAACGCTGACCGGCACACCGTTCATCTCATAGGCAAGGATTGTCAGCCTGTGGCTCATGTTGTGCATCTTATGCACGTCATAATAGCGGCCGGCGTCGCCGCCGTCCGCGAAGGAGTAGAACACGGCGTAGCGGGCGTCGGCCTTCGGCTTCACGAGATCGAGAATGTGACGCATCGGAACGCCGCCCCATTTGGCGACCCCCGACCACCCCTGGATGCAGAAATGCTCGGTGATCTGTTCCTGCTTCGGCATCGTTCGGAGGTTCGCGAGGGAGAACTCTTGGGGCGCCTCCACCAGGCCATCCACACGCAACCTGTAATGAGCGAATTGCTCCGCCACGAGAGCGTCGAACTCGGCGGAGTTCGGCATGGTGCCGTTCGGCCAGAAATGCGGCGAGATGTCCTGCTCGGTATACTCGGCGCTGGGGTTCCACCACTCGGCCAAGCCCTTGATCCCGCCCACCATGAACTCTCCGGTTTTCTGGACCACACGGGCGTGCCGGATCGTGAAGGGCGAGGCCCGCCACCAGGCGAGCGCCACGACCGCCATGGCGACGACGAAGGGCAAGAAACCAACCCAGGACTTGTTCTGCACGCCGGCGAACATGTGGTTGGTGTTTTGCCGCAGGCCGGTGATGAACACCATGATGCCGTGCGCCAGAATGAAGAAAACGAACCAGGAGAACGAGATGAAATGGATCGTCCGGGCCAACTGCCGGTTCACGATTTTGCCGAGCCAGCCCGATGCGTTGGCGATCGCCGGGCTCTGCATGAGCCCGGTGGCGATCGACAGCGGCGCGGCAACGAACACCGTGATGAAATAGGTGATTTGCTGAAGCCCGTTATAGCGGGTCCAGGTGTCCTCTACCGGGAAGTTCAACGACGCGTATTGGATCGCCGTCGAGAGCGCGTTCGGGTACACGTCCCAGGTCAGCGGCACCAAGCGGCGCCATTGGTCGGTCGAAAAGAGCAGCGCGTAGAACGCGATTCCATTGATCAGCCACAACAGGTTGATGGAGAAATGCCACCAGCGCGCGAGCCCGATCGAGTGGCGTATTCCCGGGATACCGAGCCATTTCGGAATCGTCACCGAGTCGTCCTTGGCGGTCCAGACGCGATCCATGGGGACCGGATGCTGGAAACGGAACCACTCCGTGCCGGGCGTGCAGTCGCGCTTCAGATAAAGACGCGGATGGTCGGCCAGGATCTGGATGCCGGCCCGGATGATGAACATCATGAACAGCATGTTCAAGAAATGCTGCAGGCGCAGCCACCACGGGAAGCCGGTATCGACCGACGGTGCAGCCTGGGCGATGCCGGGATAGCGTTTGATGAACGCCTGGATGCTCGGGAGTTCCCGCAGGCTCTGCGCCAGTGCGATCAGGAGGATCAGCGCCACAGCCCCGATCACGAGGAACCAAAGCGAGTTGACCCAATGCCGCCCTATCCGGATCTGCGGGACGATGCCTTTCCGGGGCGGGAGCCAATGGCTAAGAAGAATTCGGTCATCCGCCGCAGTCAGCGTTGATGCAAGCGGATCGTGCGACGGCGACTTGATCCTGACCGAGTTCGGCTTCGGCATTCCCTTCCTCCTGTGTGCCCTGGCCGTGCCCGATAGGCGTCCACACGCGTCGGAACATCTCGTTCGAGATTAGGTCCAGCTCGCCGGCGCGGTCACGCCTGATCTTCGGACTTGACCTGCGGAGAGGCGGCACCGTGGTTCCCGAACGCCGCCACGATCGTTGGGAAGAACTGACCTGTTCCCCACTCCTGGATCATATGCTGCACGCCATGCACGAGATCGGTGCCGGCGGTCTCGAAGAAGGCGCCGACCTGCCCGGCCTCCAAGGCTGGCGCATCGGTCCGATAGACTCCGTGTGCGGGCTCGACACCCACGCCGGTGTCATAGACGAGCTTTCCGCCGAGATAAGCCGTGTAGGCCAATGCGCCGATGCCGGCGGCTCCAGCGCCGAGGTAGACGGCATTCGGCTCCCGATGTCTTGCACGCCAGACCGCCATGTAACTTGCCGCGACGGTGATGACGAAGTTCAGATTGCGATGCGTCATCAGCATGTCACGCGATTCGCCCTCGACGTTGACCTCCTCACCGGCGATCAGTCCGGTGACAGCGGATGCGAGGGCGCCTACTGCGGCGATGCAGATGGCTTTCTGCCCGAACGAAAGGAGCGACTTGTTGCCGGTCACACGTCCGAGGAGGTCGGCGCCGACCGCAAGTGGCAGCAACGCGATCGGCAGGTGGACGAGGGCGGGATGCATCTGTTGCAGGCGTATGGCCATGACGTCGACTCCTGGATAGATACTATGGACAGCTGAGCCTTGTTTCGCCCCCGATAGAGTTGGCAACCGGCAGTGGAGAGCCACGGGTTTTCAGCTGATCTGTCTACCGAGCACGAGATCCCGCAATACGAGCGCGTCGTTGTGCTCTTCGTCGTGGGCGGAATACACCAAGGTCACGAGCCCCTTCCGCGCCAGGCCGCGTAACGTTTCGAGCTGGTCGGGGTGCCGGTGCACCTCGTCGGTGTAGCGGTGGCGGAATTCCGCCCAGCGCGCGGGATCGTGTCCGAACCACTTGCGCAACTCGGTGCTGGGGGCGAGCTCCTTCAGCCAATGATCCAGCGCCGCGTCGGCCTTCTTGACGCCGCGCGGCCACAGCCTGTCGACGAGGACGCGCGTTCCATCCGCCTTGTTATGCGGCTCATAGGCGCGTTTCAGCTTCACGTTGTCAGCCGCTATCCCGCTGCCCATCGGTTCCCGCCTGTATCGGCCGCCATGAAGCTCTCAAACTCGACTTCCGCGCGAAGCCCGTCGAGGTTGCGGTTGACGATCCCCATGGCCAACCTTCGCCCGTCTCGTGAATAAGAGATCGTGCAGTCGCGCGCCTCGAGCGAGCCGGCGATGTCGGCCTTGTCCCATTTCTCAGCGTGGCCCACGTAGCCGAGGCCGAAATCGTACTGGATGGTCCAGAAGAACGGCGCGCAGTCGAAGTGCTCGCGCCGGCCGAGTATGTTGTGGGCCGCGGTCTGACCTTGGCGCTCCGCCACGACCCAGTGCTCGACCCGGATGGCCTCGCCGGTGAGCCGATCCGGCCAGCGTGCGATATCGCCCGCCGCGTAGACGTTTGGCGCACTCGTCTGGAGGTAGGTGTCTACGGTGATGCCCCGATCTGTGGCGAGCCCTGCCTGCTCGGCCAGCGCCAGCGCCGGCTTGACGCCGATGCCGACAACGACGAGGTCGGCCTCGAGCCTGTTGCCGTTCTTCAAGGTGACGCTTCGCTCGTCGATCGAGGTCGCGGTGGTCTCGAGATGAAACGTCACGCCGTGGTCCTCATGCAGCTTGCGGAAGAAGTTTCCCACTTCGGCGCCGAGTATTCGCTCCATGGGAATTTTGTCCGGAGCGACGACATCCACCCCAATGCCGCGCGTGCGCAGCGAGGCCGCGACCTCAAGGCCGATGAAGCTCGCACCGATGACGACGGCGCGCCGCGACGTCTTCGCCTTGACGACGATGGCGCGGCTGTCCGCCACCGTACGCAGATAATGCACGTGCGGAAGATCGGCGCCCGAGATATCGAGGCGCACCGGCTCGGCACCGGGCGCCAGGAGCAGCGCGTCGTAGCCATGCCGGCTGCCGTCGTCCAGCCGCACTTCGTGCGCCTTCGTGTCGATCGCGGTGACGCGCACGTTCAACTTCAAGTCGATCTTATGCTTCTGGTAGAACTCCGATGATCGCAGCGGATTGGCTGACTCTTCTGACTTGCCCGAGAGAAACCCCTTGGACAGCTTGGGGCGGTCATAGGGGACCGACGTATCGGCACTCAACATCGTGAGGTGGCCGGCAAAGCCTTCGCGGCGCAGCATTTCCGCTGCGGCGTTGCCCGCGCCACCACCGCCGACGATCACCACGGCGGCGGGCATGCCGGCCGTAGCCGGGAGAGGTTCGGGTGCGAGATCTTCGAGCTTTTCGCGAACATAGACGGCGCCGACCGGCTGGTCGACGGGCATGAATTGCCGCGCCGCGTCGCGAACCTCTTCGACCCGCCAACGCGAGACGGGGTCGAGCGCCGGGGCGCGCAACGCCGCGCCGGTGCGCAGGCTGAAGCAGGCGTGATGCCAGGGGCACCGGACGGTATCTCCAACCCGCAGCCCTTCGACTAGCGGCGCGCCGTAATGGGTGCAGATCGCCCCTATGGCGAACATCTCGTGGCCGCGCCGTACGAGCAGCACCGGCTCTCCACGCGCATGCCCGAGCAGCATGCCGCTCTCAGGAATGGACGAGAGTTCGACCCCGGCTGCAAGATCGGGGCCGGTCAATTTCGCAGGTTCTGCGCCCATGAAAACGTTCTCTACGATTTGATAATCAACGCCATCGCGCAACGGCACAGCG
>JBBPYT010000438.1:0-15968 GCA_038199665.1 Hyphomicrobiales bacterium | reverse complement strand
GTCGTGCTGCGGGCCACGGCGAAGAAAGACCTGGTGCGGGCCATCGCGACGCTCACCTGGCCGGCCCTCGCCGCCCCCATCCCGGCGCCCCCGCTGGGCGGCTTCATCACTACCTATGCGAGCTGGCCGTGGATCTTTTTCATCAACGTGCCGCTCGGCCTATTGGGCGCCTGGCTGGCCTGGCGCGTCGTGCCGCCCGAGCGGGCCAGCCGGAAGCGCATCTTCGATGGGCTCGGCTTCGCTCTCACCGGCCTCTGCGGCCTCGCCTTCATGAGCAGCACCGAATTCTTCGGCCGCGAAACCATCGATTGGCCGGTGGCGCTGGCGCTGCTGGCCGCAAGCGTGGTGCTGGGCATCCTTGCGGTGATGCACATCTTGCGCCATAGCTCGCCGATCCTCGATCTGCGCCCCCTCAAGGTGCCGAGCTTCGCGGCGAGCGTCGCCGGCGGCTCGCTGTTCCGGGTGGCGATCAGCACGGTGCCGTTCCTGCTGCCGCTCATGTTCCAGGTCGGCTTCGGCCTCGATGCCTTCCGGTCCGGGCTGCTGGTCCTGGCGGTGTTCGTCGGCAATGCGGCCATCAAGCCGGCCACGAGCGCGATCCTGCGACGCTTCGGCTTTCGGGCAACGCTGGTGGGCAATGGTATCCTGACCGCCGCCACCATCCTGCTCTGCGCCTTCATCACGCCTGCGACTCCGGTGCCGCTGGTGCTCGCCATCCTGTGCGTCGGCGGCATGACGCGGTCGATGGGACTGACGGCCATCAACACCATCGCGTTCGCCGATGTCCACGACGCTCAGATGAGCGGCGCCAATACGCTGTTCAACATGCTCCAGCAGATGTCGTCCGGTTTCGGTGTGGCGGTCGGCGCGCTCGCCTTGCGGATCGCGCAAATCTGGCGACCCTCGGGGGTGTCCCACGCGACGCCGATCGAGTTCTCCATCGCGTTCGCGATCGTCAGCCTCGTGGCTCTGGCCGCAGTCGTCGACGCCCTGGTCCTGCCGGCCGGGACCGGCGCTCACATTATGCGGGGTTAGCGCTGAATGGCCGGCGGCGACTGATGCGAAGCCCGAAGCCTTACCGAACTCGCGCGTGTCCCATCCCGCGTCGACCCGTCAACACGCTCTCGCACACGGCACCGAACAATAGGCCGAGGGTGGCCCACATCACGGCCTGCATGCCGAGCGATGCCATCCGGAACTGCCAAAGCAGCGTCGCCGGGAACTGATCGGGCACTTCGTTGACGGCCGGCAACGCCAATTGCGCCGCAACAACGATCGCGAGGTAAAGTGCGCCTGCGGCCAGGGTCGCATTCCAGCCGCCGTGCCGCCCGGCGAGCTTCTGCCGTAAGGACAGAGCCCCTACCATGCCGATCATCGAGATGGCGACCATGATGAAGAACAGCGCCGTCCGGTAGCCGATCGTCTCGGACGCGCCGACCGAGGGCGGATTGGCCGGATATTTCAGGTTCGGCACGAGATAGACGGCTACGAAACCCGCGCCTGCCAGCATGGCCGAGAGCGCGCGCGGGCTCACGCCCCGCACGCGCCCGAAGGCGAACGCAAAAACCAGTGCAAACAGGCCGCCGAACGCCGTGGCATAAACCATGACACCGGTGAAGAGACCCAGCCCCGCCTGAACATCGCGGCTGACGAGCTCGGGCTCGCTTTTCGCCATGCCCATCTCCTGGGCCGCGGCCCGCTGATCGACATTCGCCTCGTCCATCTGCGTCTCGAACGCGATGGCACGATCGACCAGCGCCTCGCCGAAGAGTTTCGCGAAGCCGAAGGTCAGCAACCCCGCGACGATGCCGACCAGCATCCCGCGGAACAGCAATGTCCCGGCCATGGAGGGCTTCCTTGCTTAGTGGCAGGGGAAGCCGAGCAGGTGGCGGCCGTCGTGCAGGAATTCATGCAGGTACGTTCCGCTGATGAGCGAGGTCGCGCCCTCTTCCGAGCCGACGAAATAAAGCGCCAGCATCAGAATCAAGCCGCCGAAAACGGCCCAGGGCAACAGTTCGCGGACCGGAATGGCGGTCGGCTGACCGACAGGCGCGAAAGTGGCGTGCGTCATGAGGATCTCCTTGGGATGTCGCGTCCCGCTCGAGTTTTGTCCGACAGCGAAGGAGGGTCTGGCTCTCGACTTCGCGACCAGTTCGAAGCCGAATACAGTGGCGCGACCGCACCGGATTTTCACCGGGTTCCCCCATCGCGGAGGCACCGAGCGACTATCCGATGGCGATGGACCGATGTCAAACGCGGAACAAACGTCTATGGGAAGTTCATGGCCATCCGCCTGACCCTGATCTGCCACGCGGCCACGCCGGCCACGCGGAAAGCCGCCTTTCCCGACGATGAGGCGCTGGAGCCGAAGGCGGCCGCGCAGGCGGCGGCCCTGGCGCATACTCTGGGCCACATCGATCGCGCCTGGACGAGCCCCGCCCTGCGGTCCCGACAGACCGCGGACGCGCTCCGCCTCGATGCCGCCGTCGATCCCGCGCTGCGGGACGCCGATTTCGGGTGCTGGACGGGTCTCCCCTTCAACGAGGTTGCGACCCGCGAGCCCGAGGCCGTCGCATCCTGGATGGCCGAGCCCGGGGCCGCACCGCACGGGGGGGAGTCGACCCTCGACCTGATCGGGCGGGTCGCGACATGGCTCGACCACCACGGCCGGGTGAGCGGCCATACGCTCGCCGTGACCCATGCGGCCGTCATCCGCGCCGCTTTGGTCCATGCCCTCGGAGCCGAAGCAAGTTGCTTCTGGCGCATCGAGATCGGCCCCCTGGCGGTTGTCGATCTGCGCCGCGGCAGCCCGCGCTGGATGCTCCGTTCCATCCGTCAGCGTGACTGAGCGATCCGTTCACCTGCGGCTGGGCGCCTCATCCGAGCCGCTCGACGGGGCGAAAATCAGATCGAGGTTGGCCCGCACCAGCGCCGGCACGTCGAGCGCATCGAAGCGGTCGAACAGCCCCTCCCACAAAAGCCCCATGAGGACCGGCGCGATGGCGAGCTGCGGAAATTGCCGAAGGACATCGCCGCCGGTTTCGCCGCGCGTCACCGCCCTTTCGCCGAGCTTGCGCAGCATCGCCAAGCCAGGCTCGACGACGGTCCGGTAATAAATGGCGGCGAGGTTCGGGAAGCGAGGCCCCTCGGCCATCAACAATCGGATCACGGCGAATCCCTGGCCAGCCTGCAGGCGGGCCAGGGCGGTCGTCAGTATCCGTTCGGCGAAAGCTCGCGTGCTTTCATCCGGCTCCGGTTCGCTCGCGCCCAGACCGTCGACGGCCGGCAGGATGGTCTCCTGGACGATCGCCTCGAACAGTGCCTCCTTGTTCTCGAAATGCAGGTAGATCGTCCCCTTGGCGACGCCGGCGCGCCGGGCGACATCCTCGATCCGGGCCGACGCGAAGCCCTTGCTCGTGAAGATCTCCAAAGCCGCGGCCGCGATGGCGGCGCGATTTCGCTCCGCCTGCTGGCTCCGCGTCGGCCTGTCGTCTCTGCTTTCATCCAATGCGCTGGACTTCTGTTACGGTGTCTGCCCCACTCTCGCGAAAACCTCGGCCGGGGCGCAAGCTCCGAGCAAACCTATTGCATGACTGACCGGCCAGTCATATATAATTCGGTTAGTTCGCCGGGAGGTCTCATGAAACCCTCTGTGTTGATCGTCGGCGCGGGACCGACGGGTCTCGCACTCGCGCTGTGGCTCACCCGGGCCAACATCCCCCTGCGCATCATCGATAAGGACGATGGGCCGGGGGAAACCTCCCGCGCGATGGGGGTGCATGCGCGCACCCTGGAGTTCTATGGCCAGCTCGGCCTGGCCGACGAGGTGGTCCGACAGGGGATCGAGGTCGGCCAAGTCTCGATTCGCAAGGCAGGGCGGCTTGAAGGACGAGCTGCATTCGGACATTTTGGTGAAGGTCTCAGCCCCTTCCCGTTCATGCTGTCGTTCCCCCAGGATGAGCACGAGCGTGTACTGATCGCGCAGCTCGAGCAAGCGGGCGTCATGGTCGAGCGGAGAACGGAACTCCTAGGCTTCGAACAGCGGGAGGATCGGGTCCTGGCTACGCTGAACCAGGATGGAGAAACCGAAACCACCGAGACCAGCTTTCTGTGCGGCTGCGACGGGGCGCGCAGCACCACGCGCGAAACCCTCAAGGCCGGGTTTCCGGGCGGAACCTACTCGCAGAGGTTTTTCGTCGCCGATGCCCAGGTCAAGGGCGAGGCGTTCGACGGGGGCGTCGACATCTGCATGACGGGTCAGGACTTCTGCATCGTGCTGCCCTTGCGACGCACCGGGGCGGCGCGGCTGATCGGCATCGTGCCGGAACGGCACGGCAGCGAAATTGCCTTCGCGGACGTTGCGCCGTCGGTGGCGCGTAACACCGGGCTCGAGGTGCTCGGGGTGAATTGGTTTTCGACCTACCGCGTGCATCATCGCGTCGCCAGCAGGTTCAGGGAGAACCGCGTCTTTCTGCTCGGCGACGCCGCGCACGTCCACAGTCCGGTCGGCGGTCAGGGGATGAACACCGGGATCGGCGATGCGATCAACCTCGCCTGGAAACTCGCCGCCGTGCTGCAGCGCCGTGCCGACGAGGCGATTCTCGACAGTTATGAGCCGGAGCGGATCGCCTTCGCGCGCAAACTCGTCCATAGCACGGACCGAATGTTCCAATTCGTGACGGCTCGCTCCTTCTTCGGCGAAGCGTGGCGCTCGCTGGTCATGGGGCGCATCGTGCCGCTCCTCTTCAGGCTCAAATCGGTCCCACGATTCGCCTTCAGGGCCATGTCCCAGATCGAGATCCGGTACCGGGCGAGCCCGCTCAGTTCTGGTTCCGCCGGGAGGGTCCATGGCGGCGACCGCCTGCCCTGGGTGAAGCTTGAGACAGGGGACAACTTCGCACCGCTGAAATCCCTGGACTGGCAGATCCACGTCTACGGCTCCGCAGGGAACGCGCTCAAAGACGCGGCTCGCAGGCGTGGCCTCGCCCTCCAAGTTTTTCCTTGGGGCCGGAACACCGAGGCGGCCGGCCTTTTGCGCGACGCGCTCTACCTCGTGCGGCCGGACGGCTATGTCGGTCTGGCGGACCCAAAGGCAGACCCCGCAACCCTCGAGCGCTACCTTGCCGATCGCAGGATCGTTGCTGGCGCGGTGGGGTGACCGCAGGCCCGTTCGGGCCGAATCGCGCGTTCGAGTTTGGGGCTCGTCCCTTTCGGGAGATAGTTCCTCGATCGGAGGAACGCGACCTCGACCGAGGCCATTGGGGCCCTTATCTGTAGCGCATGAAATTCCTCGACGAAGCCAAGGTCATGATCCGCTCGGGCGACGGCGGTGCCGGCTGCGTGTCGTTCCGCCGCGAAAAATTCATCGAATTTGGCGGGCCGGACGGCGGCGACGGCGGCAAGGGTGGCGATGTCATCGCCGAATGCGTCAACGGGCTCAACACGCTGATCGACTACCGCTACCAGCAGCATTTCAAGGCCAAGACCGGAATGCATGGCATGGGACGCAACCGCGCCGGCGGCAAGGGCGCCGACGCCGTCCTGCGCGTGCCTGCCGGCACACAGATCCTTGAAGAAGACGGCGAGACGCTGATCGGCGACCTGACCGAAGTCGGCCAGACCCTGCGCCTGGCCAAGGGCGGCAACGGCGGGTTCGGAAACGCCTATTTCACCACCTCGACTAACCGGGCGCCGCGCCGTGCCAATCCGGGCCAGGAAGGCAAAGAGCTCACGATCGTGCTCCGCCTCAAGCTGATCGCCGATGCCGGGCTGGTCGGGTTGCCCAATGCCGGCAAATCGACCTTCCTGGCGGCAGTCTCGGCCGCCAAACCGAAGATCGCCGACTATCCGTTCACCACGCTGAAACCGGGCCTGGGCGTCGTGCGGGTCGGCGACCGCGAGTTCGTGTTGGCCGATCTACCGGGGCTGATCGAAGGCGCCCACGAAGGGCTTGGTCTGGGGGACCGATTCCTCGGCCATGTGGAGCGCTGTAACGTCCTGCTGCACCTCGTCGACGCAACGGGAGAGCATGCCGGACAGGCCTACAAGACGATCCGGCGCGAACTCGAAGCCTATGGGGCCGGTCTTATCGACAAGCCCGAGATCGTCGCCCTGTCGAAGATCGACGCCGTCGATCCGCAGATGCTGAAAATGCAGACCGACCGGCTGAGACGCGCCGCCAAACGCCCTCCCATGAAGGTCTCGGCAGTCAGCGGTGCAGGCGTGCAGCCGCTACTTGGCGCGCTGTTGTCCTGCGTCGATGTCCAGCGCGCCCAGGAACAGCAAGCTGAATCGGCGCCCCCCTGGCGCCCTTGACGCTGGCGCCCTGAGCCTAACCGGCGAGCTTGCGGGGCCTCCCTTACTTCGGCGCTTGCTGCTGCTGCTGCTCTTTCTTGTTGGCCTTGTGGTGCCCGACCGCGCAGCCGGCCGCGGCTCCGACGGCGCCATGTCCGACCATATGGCCGGCGATACCGCCCACGATGGCGCCGGTGACGCAGCCGGCCTCGGCCGTGACGACCGAGCCCAGCAGAGAAACTGCGGTGGCGGTGATGAGAATCAGGCGCATCGTCGGCTCCTTAGTTGATACGATGCCGTGACAACGCGGCAAAGCCCGAAGGGTTCGCCATCGTCGGCGCATTGGAGCGAAGCCCCGTTCGGGCATCGCCTCGCGCCCACCGCGCTCCAGGACGCTTGTTCGGCGCGCCTTGCGGGCCTAAAAGACGAGCGCCGTGGAGGATATGATGAGCGAGAAGAACAACGGGTCGGAATTGCACGCCCAGCGCCCGACCAAGCTGCGGTCGCAGTTGTGGTTCGACAACCCCGAAAATCCCGGGATGACGGCGCTCTATATCGAGCGCTACCTCAACTTCGGCCTGACGCCCGGCGAGTTGCGGTCGGGCAAGCCCATCATCGGCATTGCCCAAACCGGCAACGACCTATCCCCGTGCAACCGGCATCACCTGGAACTGGCCAAGCGGGTGCGCGACGGCATCATCTCCATGGGTGGATTGCCGATGGAATTTCCGGTTCATCCGATCCAGGAAACCGGTAAGCGCCCCACCGCGGCCCTGGACCGCAATCTCGCCTATCTGGGGCTTGTCGAAACATTGTACGGATACCCGCTCGACGGCGTCGTGCTGACCACCGGCTGCGACAAGACCACGCCGGCCTGCATCATGGCGGCTGCGACCGTCAACATTCCGGCGATCGTCCTGTGTGGCGGCCCGATGCTGAACGGCTGGCACAACGGCGAGCGCACCGGCTCGGGAACGATCGTTTGGAAAAGCCGCGAGGAACTGGCGGCCGGTCATATGGATTACGAGGAGTTCATGGAGATCGTGACCTCCTCGGCACCGTCGATCGGCCACTGCAACACTATGGGCACCGCCTCGACCATGAACGCCCTGGCCGAGGCGTTGGGCATGACGCTGCCGGGTTGCGCCGCCATTCCGGCGCCCTATCGGGAGCGCGGGCAGATCGCCTACGAGACTGGCAAGCGCATCGTCGATATGGTGCGTGAGGACCTGAAGCCGTCCGACATCATTACCCGAGAGGCGCTGGAAAACGCCATCGTGGTCAATAGCGCCATCGGCGGCTCCACCAATGCGACGATCCACATCAACGCCATCGCCCGACATATCGGAGTGCCGCTGGCCATCGAGGATTGGGAGACCGTCGGCCACAATGTGCCGCTGCTCGTCAACATGCAGCCGGCCGGCAAATATCTCGGCGAGGAATTCCATCGCGCCGGCGGCGTGCCGGCCGTGGTGCACGAATTGATGAAGCGCAAGCTCGTGCACGAGGATGCGCTGACCGTCAACGGCAAGAGCTTCGGCGAGAATAACCGCTCGCACCACACGATCGACCACGACGTCATCACGCCGATCGAGGCGCCGCTGCGCGAAGAGGCGGGGTTCATCGTGCTGAAGGGCAACCTCTTCGACAACGCAGTGATGAAGACCAGCGTCATCTCGGATGAGTTCCGCCAGCGCTATCTGTCCAACCCGACCGACCCCGACGCTTTCGAGGGCCGCGCCATCGTGTTCGAAGGCCCGGAGGACTACCATCACCGCATCGACGACCCGGACCTCGCCATCGATGAGCATTGCTTGCTGTTCATCCGCGGCACGGGGCCGATCGGCTATCCGGGCGGCGCCGAAGTGGTCAACATGCAGCCCCCGGCGGCGCTGATCAAGCGGGGCATCCATGCCCTGCCCTGCATCGGCGACGGGCGCCAATCAGGCACCTCGGCCTCCCCCTCGATCCTCAACGCCTCGCCGGAAGCGGCGGCCGGCGGCGGCTTGGCGCTGATCAAGACCGGCGACCGGGTGCGCATCGACCTCAGGAAGCGCGGCGCCAATATCCTGATCTCGGACCAGGAGCTCAACGAGCGCCGCGCCGCGCTGCAGGGGCGTGGCGGTTTCCATTACGCGGGCAACCAGACCCCCTGGCAGGAAATCCAGCGAAGCATGGTGGACCAGTTCGACGAGGGTATGGTGCTTAAGCCGGCGGTCAAGTATCAGCGCGTGGCCCAGAGCATGGGCGTGCCGCGCGACAATCATTGACCCTCACCAGACGCTGACGACCCCGTCGAAAACCGGGCCTGCCGAGATGATCGGCACACCATAGTGGAGCGCGGTCGCGGCCAGGATCCTGTCGAAAGGGTCGCGATGCGCGCAGGGCATCGGAGCTGGCTCGGAGGCAGATCGCGGGTGCGGGCCGTGCGATCTCCGCGCCTCTCGTTCGATCAAAGGAACAAGCATCTCGATAAACGGGCCGTCGCGGGCCATTTTCCAAGGCGAACTTTCTGAGTTCGGGGTCGCGATCAAGAGCTCCCTGCGAGAATGTGGACCTGAAAGGCAATTTCATGACAGTGGCCCGCGAAGTTCGCCCGCTCGGACCGGAGGTCGAAAAGCACCCTGCCCGCCGTCCCGAACGGAAGACCTTTGCGGGCCGCTTCGCCACGCTGCAGCCACTCGACGCCGCCAAACATGCGGCATCGCTTTGGCGCCAGATTCAAGGCGCCGACCAGATCTGGGACTACATGCCGGACGGGCCGTTTCCGGACGAGCAAAGCTTCACGGCGTTCGTCGCCGCCAAATCCGCCTCCGCCGATCCTCTCTTCTGGGCCGTCGTGGACCGGGCCTCCGGCGAAGCCGTGGGCTATGCGACGCTGATGCGAATCGATCCGGCGAACCGGGCGATCGAGGTCGGTAACATCCTCTATACGCCGGCGTTGCAACAGACGCCCGGCGCCACCGAAACCATGTACCTCATGGCGCGGATCGTCTTCGACGAACTCGGCTATCGGCGCTACGAATGGAAGTGCAACGCGCTGAATGCGCCCTCGCGCGCCGCCGCAGCGCGGCTCGGCTTCACCTTCGAAGGCATCTTCCGCCAGCACATGGTGGTGAAGGGCCGCAACCGCGACACGGCCTGGTTCTCCATGCTCGACAGCGAGTGGCCGGCGGTGAAACGGGCTTTCGAGCGATGGCTCTCGCCCGACAATTTCGGCGCGGATGGCCGTCAGCGCCGGTCGTTGGCCGCGTGCCGGGCCGAGGGCTGAGCTAACCGTTTGACAAGGGCGCCCGGCGACCCTAACCCCCTCGCCTGGTTGCGCGGCAAAGCCGGCTAAAGCAAGGGAGCGCAAGGTGGCGGGACGTTTGGCCGGCAAGACGGCAGTGTTGACGGCGGCAGGCCAAGGCATTGGCCGCGCCACGGCGGAGGCTTTCGTGACCGAGGGCGCCAAGGTCATCGCCACCGATCTCGAGGCATCGAAGATGCAGGGTCTCCGGGGCGCCGAGACCCGTGCCCTCGACGTCCGCTCGACCAAGGCGGTCGACGCCCTGGCTCGCGAGATCGGCCCCATCGATGTCCTGTTCAACTGCGCCGGCTATGTCCACCACGGCAGCATCCTCGATTGTTCGGAAGCCGATTGGGATTTCTCCTTCGACCTGAACGTCAAGTCGATGCACCGGACGATTCGCGCCTTCCTGCCCGGCATGCTGGAAAAAGGCGGTGGCTCGATCGTCAACGTGGCCTCGGGCGCCTCCTCGGTACGCGGCATCCCGAACCGCTACGCCTACGGGGCCAGCAAGGCGGCGGTGATCGGCTTGTCCAAGGCCGTGGCGGCCGATTTCATCAAGCGCGGCATCCGCTGCAACGCGATCTGCCCCGGCACCATCGAAAGCCCGTCGCTCGAGGAGCGCATCGACACGCTGGCCCGGTCGACGAACCAGGGCCGTGATGCCGTGCAGCAGGCCTTCGTCGACCGGCAGCCCATGGGGCGGCTCGGCACGGCGCAGGAGATCGCCATGCTGGCGGTCTACCTGGCCTCGGACGAGTCGAGCTATACGACCGGCACGATCCACCTGGCGGACGGCGGCTTCTCCCTTTGAACTGACGCAAACCTGAATGTCGGGCTCGGCCGCGGAATGATCCTGCCCTGCGCTCGAAATGGGAGGTTCCGGGCGGCGTACCGAGATCCGCATCGTGCGCGGACCCAGCTCACCGGAACGGCGGCTCGTCGAAGCTCCGGAGTTTGCGGGAGTGCAGTCCGGCGCGGTCCTTGCGTAGAACGTCGAGGGCCTCAAGCCCGATCAGGAGATGTTCGCCCACGGCTCGTTCATAGAATGCGTTGGCGGCGCCGGGCAGCTTGATTTCGCCGTGCAGCGGCTTGTCGGACACGCAAAGCAGCGTGCCATAGGGCACGCGCAGGCGATAACCCTGCGCCGCGACCGTTCCGCTCTCCATGTCGACCGCGATCGAGCGCGACAGGTTGATGCGACGCCTCTCCTGCGTAAAGCGCAGCTCCCAGTTGCGGTCGTCGTAGCTGACGACGGTGCCGGTACGCAGGCGCTGTTTCAACGCTTCGGCCTTTTCGCCCGTGACGCTCGCTGCGGCGGATTGCAGCGCGAGTTGCACTTCGGCGAGCGCCGGCACCGGCACATCGGTCGGCACGAGTTCGTCGAGGATGCGGTCGCGCCGCAGATAGCCGTGCGCCAGCACGTAGTCGCCGATGGTCTGCGACTGGCGCAACCCGCCGCAATGGCCGACCATCAGCCAGCAGTGCGGGCGCAGAACGGCGACGTGATCGGTGATCGTCTTGGCGTTCGAGGGTCCCACCCCGATGTTGATGAGGGTCGTTCCCTGGGCTTCGCCCGCCGCATTGCGCCCGACGAGGTGGTAGGCAGGCATCTGATACCGGTGCCAGGCTGAGGCTGCGATCACGGCCGCCGGATCGGCAGCGGCGGCTTCTTGGCGCTCGACCACGATGCCGCCGGGCATGATCAGCCGCTCGAACCGGCCGGTCCCGTTGGCCAAGGTCTCGAGCCCGACGCGGACGAATTGATCGACGTAGCGGTGGTAGTTGGTGAGCAGGATCCAAGGCTGGACGGAGCGCCAGTCCGACCCGGTGTAGTGCACGAGGCGGCGCAGTGAGAAATCCACGCGGACGGCGTCGAACAGCGCGAGGGGGCGCGGCTCGTCCGGGTGCTCGCCTTGCCAAAGTCCGTCGGCGATTTCGTCGCCGACCGCCGAGAGCAGAGGGGTGGGGAAATGGCGGGCGAGGTCGGCCGATGTCAAGCCGGCCCGAGCCAGTTCGGCGCCGGGCTCGACCACATAGGGGTATGGAATTTCCTGGGCGCTCGAGCCGACCTCGATGGTGGCGCCGTAATCCCGGACCAAAGGCCGCAATTGTTCGAGCAGGTAGGGACGGAAGTGGCCGGGTTGCGTCACCGTGGTCGCGTAGACGCCCGGCGCCTGGAACTTGGCGGTGGCGCGTTTGATGCGCGGCATCGCTCCGCCCGGCGCGTAGGTGACCCGCAGTTCGGGATAGCGGAACTGCAGGCGCTGCGCATGGTCGGGAGGCGTGCCGTTTTCGAGAAAAACCTCCAACGCGTCCCGCAGGGCCTCGGTGGCGCCGGCATGCAGCGCGCTCAGCCTGTCGACCGCTGCCTCGGGCGAAGCCATCGTTTCGATCGGTCTCAGTTCTTGAGTCAGCACATCATACCCCCGCGGCCTGTCGCCTTGCGCCTGCGTCCAAAGCAATATCCATGCTCACCCGCGAAAACGACGCAAGAGAGCTGCTCGCACGGATGCAACGTTCTGCGAAGAGGATGACGTCACCCCTGGCGATCTGGGAAACGGTCATCGCTGTGGCGCGACTTCTTGACCTGCGGCTCAGCAAGGTGCGGCAGGCCGTCGACCAGTATCTCGCGCTCGTCGGGATTGAAGTGCTCGCAGTTCCCTCGGTGGCGGCCTCCATCGTCATCGAAGCCTTCGAGCGTTATGGCAAAGCGCGGCATCCGGCCAATCTCAATTTCGGGGAGTGTTTTGCTTATGCCTGTGCTCGTTACCCCGCGGTGCCTCTCCTCATAAGAGGGCGGACTTCCCGCAAACCGATATCGAAGCCGCGTGAATTCCTGCGCCGGCAAGGCGGACTCCCAAACGCTCCAGCTGCGGCGCCCCCTCCCGGCCCGCAAATTGCGAGCGCATCGACGCCCTCACACGTGGATGGCGCGCCCGTCGACCGCCATGGCGGCTTCCTTCACGGCTTCCGACATGGTCGGGTGGGCGTGGCAGGTGCGCGCAAGGTCTTCGGCCGAGCCGCCGAATTCCATCAGCACCGAGGCTTCCTGAATCAGTTCGCCCGCCACCGCACCGATCATGTGCACGCCGAGCACGCGATCCGTTTCGGCATGGGCCAGAACCTTGACGAATCCGTCGGTGTGACGCATCGCCCGAGCTCTGCCGTTCGCCGTATAAGGGAACCGGCCGACCCGGTAGGGCGTGCCTGCTGCGGCCAGTTCCTCTTCCGTGGCTCCGACGGCGGCGATTTCCGGCATGGTGTAGACCACGGTCGGGATCACCCCGTAGTTCACGTGACCGGCCTGCCCGGCCAGGATCTCGGCCAGGGCGATGCCCTCGTCCTCGGCCTTATGGGCCAGCATCAGGCCGCGCACCACGTCGCCGATGGCGTAGATTCCCGGCACGTTGGTCTGGAACCGCTCGTCGATGACCACGCGGCCGCGCTCCATCTGAACACCGACCTGTTCGAGCCCGAGCCCCTCGGTGTAGGGCCGACGACCGGTCGCGACCAGCACCACCTCGGCCTCGAGCGTCCGTTCGTCGCCGCCGGCGACCGGCGCGAAGGTGACCGTGGCGCCCGCGTCCCGCGCCTCCACCTTCGAGACCTTTTGGCCGAGATGGAACGTGAAGCCCTGTTTCTCCAGCAGCCGAGCGAACTGCTTGCTCACCTCGCCGTCGAGCCCGGGCAGGATGCGGTCGAGATACTCGACCACGGTCACTTCGGCCCCGAGCCGGTGCCAGACCGAGCCGACTTCCAGCCCGATCACGCCCGCTCCGATCACCAGCAGCGTTTTCGGCACGGAGGGCAGGAACAGCGCGCCGGTCGAGGACACGACGGTTTGCTCGTCGATGGTGACGCCCGGCAGCGTGGCGACGTCGGACCCCGTAGCGATGACGATCGCCTTGGCCTCGACCCGGTCGGTCGAGCCGTCGTCCTTTCTCACCTCGACGAGGCCCGGCGCCGAGATGGTGCCGGTCCCGTGAAAAGTGTCGATCTTGTTTTTCTTGAACAGGTAGGCGACGCCGTTGACGTTGGCCGCCACCGTGTCGTCGCGGTGCTTGCCCATGGCGGCCCAATCGAGTTTGGGCTTTTCGGCCATGATGCCGAGCGGCGCGAAGTCGTGGCCGGCGGCCTCGAACATCTCGGTGGCATAGAGCAGCGCCTTCGACGGGATGCAGCCGATATTGAGGCAGGTGCCCCCCTGAGTGGCACGCTTTTCGACGATCGCGGTCTTCAGCCCGAGCTGCGCCGCCCTGATGGCGCAGACGTAACCGCCCGGTCCCGTGCCGATCACAACGAGGTCATAGCTCATGGGTTGGTTCCGCATCCGATATGGGGTGGTGCTTCGTCTTTGCGAGATCAACCAGCCGTGCCGGCCGGATCGAAACCGGCCGGATCGAAATCGCGTTGCACGCCACAGAACTCGCAGGTGACGCCGATGCGCCCGTCCGGACCGACCATATCGTGGCGTTCGCCGGGATTGAAGCTGCGCAGCATGGCCTCGATGCGCTGACGCGAGCAGCGGCACGCATCATGCAGGATCTGGGGCTCGTAGACCGTGACCCCCCGCTCGTGAAACAGCCGGTAGAGCAGGCGCTCGCTCGAAAGGGTCGGGTCGACAAGTTCATGGTCCTCGACGGTCTGAGCCAACGCCTTCGCCTCGGCCCAGGAATCGTCCTCGCGAACCTCGACCGTGAACGCCGGGGGTGCGTCGCCGGGATGGAGGTCGGCCTGGCGTCGCCGAGCCTCGGACTGGGGCAGGAACTGCACCAAAAGGCCGCCGGCGCGCCAGCGGCTGCCTTCGCCGGTGACGCTCTGGGCGACCGCAAGGCGGACCAGGGTCGGGATCTGCTCCGACTGTTTGAAATATTGGTGAGCGGCGGCTTCCAGGCCCTGCCCCTCCAGCGGTACGACCCCCTGGTAGCGCGAGGTCTCGGCCCCCTGGTCGATGGTGAGCGCCAGGTGCCCATGACCGAGAATCTCCGCCGCACTGAGGCGCGCAGCCGAGGCGAGACGCGTAGCGTCGAAGCGCGCGAAGGCGCGAATCCGGTCCGGCGCGTCGAAGTCCACGACCAGCATATCGACGACACCGTCGGTGCGGGTCTGCACCTGGAACCGGCCTTCGATCTTCAACGACGACCCCAAAAGAGCCGTCAGCGCGGCGGCCTCGCCGACCAGCCGCGACACGGCATCAGGGTAGTGGTGCTGCGCCAGGATATGGTCGATGGCGGGACCGAGACGGACGACGCGACCACGCACATCGAGCGGCGCGACGGCAAAAGGCACCACAAGGTCATCGCGACCCTGGTCCGACACCATTCGCTCGGGGCTGACCGGCGTCATGCGAACCCCGGCGGGTTCACGGCTCCCAGACACCAGGCCAGAATGCCCTTTTGCGCGTGCAGGCGGTTTTCGGCTTCGTCGAACACCACCGATTGCGGCCCGTCGATGACTTCGTCCGTCACTTCCTCGCCGCGGTGGGCGGGCAGGCAGTGCATGAAGATCGCAGCGTCGCCGGCTTCGGCCATCAGTCGCGCATTGACCTGGTAGGGCGCGAGCAGGTTGTGCCGGTGCCCCGCATCCTCGTCCCCCATCGAAACCCAACAATCGGAGATGACGGCATCGGCGCCCCGCACGGCCTCGACCGGATTTTCGGTGACCAACACCTTGGCACCGCTACGGCGCGCCCAATCGAGCAGGGAGGCCGCCGGAGCCAGCGGTTCCGGGGCCGCGACATTTATCCTGAACCCGAAGCGCTGGGCCGCATGGATCCAGCTCGTCAGGACGTTGTTGGCATCGCCGCTCCAGGCGATTGTGCGTCCGGCGATCGGCCCGCGATGCTCCTCGAACGTCATGATGTCGGCCATCACCTGGCACGGATGGGACGCCCTCGTCAGGCCATTGATCACCGGAACCGTGGCGTAATGCGCCAACTCGGCCACCATGTCGCGTTCGAGCGTTCGGATCACGATGCAATCGACGTAGCGCGACAGCACGCGCGCCGTGTCGGGAACCGATTCGCCCCGGCCGAGCTGCATCTCGGCGCCGGTCAGCATGAGAGTCTCGCCGCCGAGTTCGCGCATTCCGACGTCGAAGGACACGCGGGTCCGCGTCGAGGGTTTGTCGAAGATCATGGCCAGTACCCGCCCGGCGAGCGGCCGCAACGGCGCGATCCGGCCCGACCTCATGCGCTCGCCTTTGATGGCGACCGCGGCGTCCAGCATCTGACGAAGATCGGAACCCGGAATTTCGCTCAGATCGAGAAAATGGCGCGGCGAGCCCAAGGGGTGGGCCTTCATGCGGCGCCTTTCCGCGGGACGGGGGCGACCTTTGGCGGCGTCGCAAGACCGCATTCGAGATCTCCGCAGGCTGCATCGAG
>JBBPYT010000437.1:0-3483 GCA_038199665.1 Hyphomicrobiales bacterium | reverse complement strand
CGTCGCGGTCGCCACGATGATGAGATCGATCTCGCCTGCCGAGAGGTGCGAGGCGGCCAGCGCTGCAAGCGCGGCTTTGGTGGCGAGAATGGAGGTGGTCTCACCCTCTGCTGCAAAATACCGCTGCGAAATGCCGGTTCTTTGCACGATCCACTCGTCCGAGGTGTCGACGGTGCGTGCAAGCTCCGAATTGGTGACGCAGCGCTCCGGTAGATAGGATCCGACACCTCGCACCACCGATCGCCAGCCATTCATTCCCACGATCACGCTTTCTCATATTTTGATGGAGGCCGAATCGCGGACATGCGTCAGAGCACGCTTCCAGAGCCAAAACGGAGATGTCTTCAGCCTGGACCTATGCGCCCAAACGGGCGCTCGGGCAATCGTTCGGCCGGTCAACTCAAGGTGACGGAGCACTTACGCCGCCGCTCGTGGCACCGATATCCTGGGCGAGCGCGATCGAATCACGAATCTGCCCAAGAAGTCCATGGCGCACCATGTCGTATCCGACCCCGATCGCGCCGGCATAACCGAGCGCATCCGTGCCGCCGTGGCTCTTGATCACCACGCCATCGAGCCCCAGAAACACGCCTCCGTTGACGCTCCGGGGATCCATCTTTTGCCGGAGGGTGCGGAAGGCGTCCTGAGCGAACCAATAGCCCAGCTTGGACATCAGGCTTCGGTTCATTGCGTCGCGGAAATAGCGGCCGATTTGGGTCGCGGTCCCTTCGGCGGTTTTGAGCGCGATGTTGCCCGTGAACCCCTCGGTCACGACGACGTCGACCGTGCCTTTGCCGAGGTCATCCCCCTCGACGAAGCCATGATACTCCAGGCTCGGCAATGCGGTCTCCCGAAGAATGCGCCCGGCAGCTTTGATCTCTTCGAGCCCCTTGATCTCCTCCACTCCGATATTCAGCAGCCCTACGGTCGGCCGTTCGATCGACAGCACGATCTTGGCCATGGCGGAGCCCATGATGGCGAGATCGACGAGATGCTGCGCATCGGCCCCGATGCTGGCTCCGACATCGAGGACAATCGAAACCCCGCGCGTCGTGGGCCACATGGCCGCGATCGCCGGCCGGTCGACATTGGGTATCGTTCGCAGGCAGATCTTGGACATGGCCATCAGGGCACCGGTGTTCCCGGCCGATACTGCGGCGTCCGCTTCTCCCGTTTTCACTGCTTCGACGGCCATCCACATGGACGAGGTGCGCCGCCCCGAACGAAGAGCCTGGCTCGGCTTATCCTCCATCCTGACCGCGACAGTCGTGTGATGAACCGACGACAGCCGCGCCAATTCGGGGTGCCTTTGCAGAATCGGTTGAATCAGAGCCTGATCGCCGAAAAACAGAAACCGGATGTCCGGACGGCGCTGCAGCGCCAAGGCGGCGCCCGAAACGACGACTTCAGGGCCATGGTCGCCGCCCATCGCATCGAGTGCGATTCGAACCTGTCCCGTCATCAAGGCGCCCTCACCGACCTTGCGGTTCCCCCGCTTGGATGTGCCCCGGCAGCCCGCCAAAGGTCAATCGTTCTTCCGGCCGAAGAAGCCCCGAGCCTGTCGCCACGGCGACGGGGACCCTGCATGCTAGAGGGGGCGTTCCGACTTCAGGCGGCTTAAAGCCGCGAAAGGTGAGACCGCAGCCGCGTCCTCCGCCCCGGGTTGAGGTCCCACGTAAGCCACCCCCGGTTTCCGGGGATAAGGATCGAGCCCCAAGACAAGATATTCGGCCGTCAGAGCGCCAAGGTCGATACGTCCGCCTACGATCGGATCAGGCAAGTCGTCCTCCGCCCCGCCAGCTTCCTCCAGCTTCGGCCTTCGTGCCCGGAGGTGGGCGATGTCCGCTTCAGGCAGGTAATGCACGTCGACCGGCTCGAGAACCTCGGCGTCGAAGGGTTCGAGTGAGACGACGCAAGTCTGCCGAACGCGGGCTTTCACCACGCCGGTGACCCGCAAACCCGACCGGCCCTCGCGAGAGATCGTCAGATCGGCTTCGAGTTGGTCGATGCCGGCCAGCCCGTCCAGCCGCGCCATGGCCGTCATTTCGGTCTCCTTGGCGACGATCTTGACGGGCATGGCCGCTTCCCCGACCGTGGAGACATCCAATGGGCGCGTGAAGGGCAAAGCGCTCGGCCGAGAAGCGTTGTTCATTGAAGAACCCGATGCTCGACGCGTGTGACAACCGGAAAAGGTAGAGGATGATTGAGCAGGGCCTCCAGGGAAGCTTCGTTCATGCGCAGGTGGGCCGCCAACCCGTAGCGCGCCATGGCGTTCGCCGCTCCACGTCCGTCGAACATGTTGCGTAGAAGAGCCGCCGCAAGAGCCTTTTCCCCCTCCCGCAACGCCAGATCGTATGCCGCCGATCGGCCCAGGAACGCTTCTGCGAGCTTTTTCATGCGTTTAGGAACGGCAAGATCGCCCACGCCCATTTCCCGCAATCCGGCATCGAGATGGCGGAAAATCGTGTCCACGAGATGCTGCGCCAGAGCCGGCCCGGGCGCTTCGGCATCGTTCAACCGCTTCAGAGCGAGACCCGCGTGCAACGTCAGCAGCTCGAAACGGCCCTCGAACGTGTCCGCGACCCCATAGTCCGTATAGAATTCCGGCCGCCGCACCGCCGCGACAATGTCGGCATGGAGCCGCTCGACGAGCTGGTTGGCGAGGGCGCGCTTGCGCCCGAAAGGGAAGAACATCGTTTAGAACTTGGTGGGATGCTGCAAACGTCCGACGTGCCCGGCTTGCTTTTGGCGGGTATGGGAGTTAGGCACTGCTGCGCTTCGGCGCAAGGAAAAATGCCTTGGGTACCGGGCCATCGAGACCGCCATCCGGCATCCGAACGGAGGTTTGAATGCGAGGTAAGGGAACAGGCCCGGAACGCACGAAGCGGTTGTGCGGTCTCGCCGGTGCGGCCTTGCTCTCGCTCTCCCTCGCCAGCTGCATCGGCTATGACGGGGAAGTGACGCGCGGCTACGTCATCGACCAGCACGCCCTCGACCAAGTCAAAACCGGATCCTCGGCTGAACAGGTCTTGGTCGTGCTCGGGACGCCGTCAACGACCTCGACGGTCGGCGGCAGCGCCTGGTACTACGTCAGTCAGACAGTGAACCGCTCCTTCGCTTTCTCGTCGCCCACAGTGACGGATCAGCGCGTGCTCGCCGTCTATTTCAACAAGGACAAGAAAGTCGAGCGCGTCGCCAACTACGGCCTCGAGAACGGCAACGTCATCGATTTCGTGACCCGCACAACCCCGACCGGCGGTGCGGAGCAGGGTTTCCTCAAAAATCTCTTCAGGTCGTTCCTGCGCTTTTCGTAAGTGCGGTCGGAGTGGATACGAAGTCGCCGATCGATGGGCGGCCGGTGTTGCCATCCTCCACTGCGGAAGAAGGGTCCGGGCTTTCCAAATTCTAAGCCCTTGAGGACATCCGTCGGCAGGTCCAGGCGGAGCTCCGCACCTTCCGCGGGGAGACCCGCGTGAGCCTTGG
>JBBPYT010000436.1:0-5013 GCA_038199665.1 Hyphomicrobiales bacterium | reverse complement strand
GTGAACAATCGCGACAAGAACTTCACGGTGGCCAAGGTCGCCAAACGCATCGAGCAGGTCGACGCCAACATCGTGCGCTACCTGGCCGCGCTGGATCGGGCCGACCGCGAAGAGAGCGATGTGGCCGAAGCCAAGACCCTTCGCATCAAGGACAAGATCGCCGGCCTGCGCCGGCAGATGCAGGCCCTGCGCGAGATGCAGCAGACGGTCCAGGACGCGCCCGACCGGCAGGTCTCGCTGACCGATCCGGATGCGCGCTCCATGGCCACCAGCGGGCGCGGAACCGGCATGGTCGGCTACAATGTGCAGACTGCGGTCGATGCCGAGCACCATCTGATCGTAGCCCACGAGGTGACCAACCAGGGCCACGACCGAACCCAGCTACAGCCCATGGCGCTGAAGGCCCAGGCGGCCACCGGCTGCGAAGAGGTCACCGCCTTGGCGGATCGGGGCTACTTCAGCGGCGAGCAGATCCTATCGTGCGAGGGCACGGGCATAGCGCCAGTCGTGCCCAAGACCCTGAAGCCCGACGATCGCGGCTTCTTCACCCGGCAAGACTTCATCTACGACGCCGAGCAAGACCGCTACATTTGCCCGGCGGGAGCCAAGCTGACCAAGGCCACGCGCCGGGCGGATCACGCCGAAGACTCCGACTTCTATCGCCACTTGAGCGCCTGCTTCATCTGTCCGCTGAGGCCCCAGTGCACGCCGACCAAGCAACGGCGGATCAAGCGCTGGGAGCATGAGGACGTCCTGGACAGGATGCAGTCCCGGCTCGACCGGATGCCCGACGCCATGGGCATCCGGCGACAGACCGTCGAGCACCCGTTTGGGACCCTGAAGGCCTGGATGGGCAGCACTCACTTCCTGACCCGGACCCTGGAAAAGGTCCGAACCGAAATGAGCCTCCGCATCTTCGCCTACAACGTGAAAAGACGGATCAACATCCTCGGCATCAAACCGCTGATGAACGCTATCAGAGCCTGATCGCGGCTCCCCATCTCCACCTGGTCAGCATCAATGAGCATGGCAAAAATCATGATCTACGCCGCGCGATCGCCCCGTCATCGCAAACGCGTTTTTCCACGGCCTCGGTAAAAAATGGATCTTGGCGCCGGGTCTCTGCACCCTCGCAAGCAGACCGGCAATACCGCATCTCCCGCGCGGGCGAATAATTGTCCTAAATGCCATGGAACGAGATGCGTCACCGTTTCCGGGGCTGGGACAGATCCCAGTATTTCTGCAGCAAGGGTCCGTGCCCACGGTCGCAGGCTCTGGTCGTCGGACGGTAGATGTAACCGCGGGGGCACCGGGAATGGCCGGCGAGGGCCACATGCGGAAGCAAGATGAGTCCGACAATAAATATGGCTTTCATTGTAATCTAGCTCGGTTGGTCTTTTCGCCGCGCAATGGGTCCTGAGAAAGGTTCCTATTCACGAAGAACTTTGCCGGTAACACAAGGTGCCCTTACTTGGAACCATTCTAGGATTCGTCGCCGCTTTTTTGCACGACCGTATGCTACATCCCCAGATCAAAAAAGCCTGGCAGACTGGGTCAACGGGCGACCTTTCGTTCAAGTTGCTCAGTCTGCTTTCCACGAGCCCTCACGCTCTGGCTGGCTTACGGCATGCTCAAAGCCGATTGGGCGCTGATCGCAGCGATGGAGCAACGTTGGCGCAGGTGTGCGTTCTCCGTTCCACGGCCTGGCGAGCGCATCTCGCCATCGATGCCCAGAGTCTCCTTTTTATAGACCAAAAAAACTCAACCGCCCACCAGAACGGGGCTACCATTCCATCGACAAATATTTTTGCTTCCGGTCGTCGCTCATTGTGAGAACTAGGTTGTCCCGAACATCGACCCGCCTGGACAATGCGACATTGGGCAAGAATGTTATGTGTATGAGCACCTCGCGTTTTCGCCAGAAGGGAGAGCACTGACATGTGCCGCAGCATTCACGCGTTGTTCAACTTCGAGCCGCCTGCAACCGAGGCGGAGATCAAAACCGCGGCGCTGCAATTCATGCGCAAGGTCGCGGGCTTCAGTCGGCCCTCGCAGGCCAATGCGGCGGCGTTCAACGTTGCCGTTGAGGAGGTCGCGAGCACGGTGCGTCGGCTGCTCGCATCCATGTCCACGTCGGCGCCGGCGCGCGACCGGGCGATCGAGGCCGAGAAGGCTCGCGCCCGCGCGCTGGAACGTTATCCGTGAGGCAGGATCTCGGGAATTTGAGCTGCCATGGGCGGCTGACTTTCGCGGTCGTTCCGCTGAGTGCAACGAGGATTGAGCCTACCATTTTGTCACCAACGGCGGCAAAACAGCGTTGGGCACAATATAGGAAGATCAAGGCTTTTTAGGTTGAATTTTTCGCAGGTAAGGCGCCTGTTGTCGGGGCGTCGCGCTCCGTGCCCTGCGCGATGCGCAGCGGCGTCAAATCGTTGCGCCGTTTCGTCGGCGCTGCCAGTTCCTCTTCGGCTCTCGTGACGCCGATCCCAGAGTTCCGCCCGCGAGGGCCGCTTCGACTACTTGCTCGTGGGGTCGACGGGGATCTCGGAGCCGCTGCCGGCCACGGAGCCTCGCCTGGATCGGCGGACGGTTCTCACCTTCCCGCTGCTTCCGCCTCCGCAGAAGAACTGATCGCCGCCATCGGACTCGAGCCCCGACACGCCCACTCCGGGCGGCATTTCGAGCCTCTCCAGGACCTCTCCCGTTCGAGGATCGACCCGCCTCAAATCGCTCTCGTCACCTTCCCAGGTGCCGTGCCAGAGCTCGCCGTCGATCCAGGTGACCCCGGTGACGACGCGGTTGGACTCGATGGTGCGAAGAATCGCCCCCGTTCGGGGATCGACTTGATGGATCTTCCGGCCCCGATGCTGCCCCACCCAGAGCGTCCCTTCGGCCCACGCGAGCCCCGAGTCACCGCCGCCGCCGGGCGCCGGGATCGTCGCGAGCACATGGCCGGTCTTCGGATCGATCTTCTGGATGCGATCCTCGGCGATCTGAAACAGGTGCTGGCCGTCGAAGGCCGTTCCTGCGTGCGCGGCGACATCGATCGAGCGCAGCGTCTTCCCACTCGCCGGATCGAAGGCGTTCAGCTTGTCTCCGGCGGCAAACCAGACGTGCTGACCGTCAAACGTAACCCCATGCACTTGGTCGACACCCGGAAAGGGTCCATATTCACGGAGGATTTTGGCTGCAGATCGTTTCATGCTCCCATCCTAGTCACTCGGTAGTGGACCGGGGAGTAACAAGATTGTCGGGAATCCCGGCACCGGCGGGGTCATCCAACGACGCGCTCGCCCGCGACCGAACGACTGCACCTTGCCTGCTGCCCCAAGCAAATCGAGCGCCCGCTGCACGGTGCGCGTGCTGGCTCCAAGCGCAATCGCCAGGGCCGAGCTCGACCACGACTCGCCGTCGGCGAGGAAGGCGAGCACCGCCGCATGCCGCTCTTCGACGGGCTGCGCCAGCACGACGACCTCGCGTGCCCGGCGCGGCGACAGCGCAAAGCCTCGCTTCGTCGCGCTCACATCTGCCAGCGTCCGAAGCTCCACGCGAAGCCGCCCGACTTCGACCCGCAACCGTGCGCGATGCGATTCATCGGCGTGCTTCGCCCGGAAGGCGCGCGCGACGAGCGTGCTCCTCGGCACGTCTCCGGGCCAGGCTTCACCCAGCGCACGCGCAAGCGTGAACAATACCGGGCGTGTCGCGAGCGAGACCACCGTGCGTGCGTCACGCACGACATGACGGCACGCGTCCACGACGAGCGCGTTCGACGCCAGTAGCGCTTCGACCTCCTCGAGCAGGAGGAGTCGCTCCTCGCCACGCGCAATCAGGCGCGCCGCGGGCGTGCTCAGGAGGAGGGATGCGCTTTCGACCTCCGCCGTCAGCGCGGGGATGTCCGCCTCGCGCGCGGCACGCTCGGCCCGAGCGAGCGCAGCGCGCGCCGCCTTCGTCTGCAAGCGCCGAATCGCGATTCCCGCAACCACCAGTTCGTGGGCGGCCCGCGACGCGGGCGGGAAGGGCGCGGGGTCAAGCTCGGCAAGCATACGCTCGGGCTCGTCGAGGCGCCCGATCAAGAGGAGGCGCCGGACCTCGAGATTCCGCGCATGCACGGCATTTGCGCGGTCGCCGTGCGCTTCGAGCGTCGCCCGCGCCGCGTCGAGCGCCTTCGCAGGCCAGCCCAGATCGCGCGAGACGAGTGCGATCTCAGCCTCGGCGACGACGCACCTCGCACGGGCCATGGCCTCTTTTGGACCGAAGGCGCGCGCCGCACTTCGCAGGAGAGCCTTCGCTCGAACGAGATCGCCGAGCTGCGCCATCGCGATGCCTCGAAGCGCGAGCGCAGGCGCGTCGTCGCGCAAGGCGACCCGCTTCAATGCGCCGAGGGGATCACCCGCCGCGAGCGCACGCGCCGCGGCCGTGATCAGCGAGTCCATCGGAATCCCGCCACACTTGTCACTCCCACCGGTCGATACCCGGCGCCTAGTCTATCTCACGACCACCAACCTGTACGTCGTGTCGAGAACGGAACGAACGACGAAGGACACCCACGAGGGGAGAAAAGGGCGATGACGAAACACATGACCGGAACACGTGAAGAGTGGCTTGCGGCCCGGCTCGGACTGCTCAAGGAGGAGAAGGAGCTGACGCGGCGCGGCGACGAGCTGGCGCGGCAACGTCAGGAGCTGCCGTGGGTCCAGGTCGACAAGACGTACCGATTCGAGACCGATGAAGGGAGCGCCTCCCTGGCAGACCTCTTCCGAGGGCGCTCGCAGCTCCTCGTCTACCACTTCATGCCGGCGGACCTGCATCCGCCGCCACGAGGACACGTTCACGCAAATCCCGGCTGCAGGCCCGCGCCATCCTCGCCTCCCTCATCAGGGGTTCAAGGACTCGCATTGTTCGCGCGACTTGTGAATCCCTCCGGAATCGATTTTCGACGAAATCGACGAAAAGGCTCTAGCCGGCCCTATTCACCGTAAGTACGGATGTCTGCTCTGGCTGGGAGCGCACGGT
>JBBPYT010000435.1:0-8106 GCA_038199665.1 Hyphomicrobiales bacterium | reverse complement strand
GATCTGATCAACCGGGACTTCCGTGCATTCTACTGATCTTGGGAGTCAGTTCTGCGGGTCGCGCGCCCAGAGTTTATTCCTCGTGGGCAACCGGCGATCTCCATCGCCTGCAGCGCGATCGAAGGCTGGGCGAGGCTTCAAAGACCGCTACCCCTCGGCCCGTCCGGGAATGACCGGCCTTCAAGCATTAGGCGCACCTGGTGCATCGCGCCCCAGGGCTACTGTCGCGGCCAGGAAAAATCGTCGGCGCGGCCGGGCTTCGGGGTGATCGGATTGTCGGCGCCGAGCGGTTTGACCAGGAGACTGGCCTGCATCGCGTTGGCGGTATGCTGCATCGCGTCGGACGCGGTGGCCAGATGCCCGTCGGGCGACAATGGCGGGGTCGTGAGGGGCATCACCGGTCCGGCCGCGGGTTTTGCGGGCTCGGACGTACGAACCGCCGCTGCCGAAGCAGCTTCGGGCGACAGGCCCGCTTCGCGACGGATCTGCGCGTTGACGTCGATGTCGAGCGCCTGATCGAAATCGCGTGCTCTGTCGATGGCGATATTGGCGACCTCGGGTGCCGAACCATCGGGGCCGGGCCGCTGCAGTCGCTTGATGTCGCGCTCGACGAAGCTCGCCAGCTTGCGGGCGCCGGCGCGCGTGAAGCCGAACCCGTCGGCCTTTCTCAATTTAACGGTCTGACCTTCGACATCGGGCCCCATGGGGCTGTAGCGCCCCGCATCGTCGCTGAACGCCTCCCAGCTGTCGACATAGGTGGCTCCATCCCGGGCGGCATGGTCGCGGAAGATGCCGTTCAGGCGCACGAACTCGGCCGAAGTCTCGTCGCTGTGCACCGTCGGCAGACCGACCCAGATCAAAGGCACGTGAGCGTCGCGAAAGACGTTCGCGACGGCATCGACTCGGGCTCCATAGAGGTCCTGCCAGTGCGGCGTGTCCGGCTCTACGGTCGTGCCGCCATCGGCGAGGCTTTGCCGGTCGTTGGATCCCAGCATCACGACGGCGACCGAGGCGCGATCGGTTTTCGACAACCGTTCGCGAATCGATTGCAGCCAAGGGTCGAAATCCGACCGCGTGAGCCCGGCGTCCTCGCTGGTCGACGCGCTGACCGCGACCGCATTTCCCCCGTCCTCCTGGAGGCTATTGGCCAAAGCTTGGCCGAGACGGTCGCCGTAAACCACGACCGCAGTGGGTGACGTCGAAGCCGAAACGAAAGAACGCGGCCGATGCTCGCTCGCAGCCCTTTGCATCAGGACGCGACGGAACGTCGGTGCAGCATGATGAACCACCGGTGTTGGCGCGGCATGGACCGACTGGGCCGCCCGCGCATTCTCCTGGATGAGGAATTGTGTGGCGGACGCTCGATCGTTCTCGGCATGGGGCGCCGAAACACCACAGGTCAACAGCCCGGCGGCAACCAGGACCGAGGCGCCAAGCGGGCCGCAGGCGGAGAAAGCCCCTCTGACCGGTCCGGGATGTGAGCTGTTCAGCGGCATGGTCCCCTCCAGTGCGTATTGACGGACGTCTCGCAATTCCGGCTGCGGCGGCCGACCCGAGATTCCGCTTCCTCACGACGGGTCCCGCCCGAACGGCCTGCCTGCCATCGGCCATCTTGCCTTCAATGGACCCCATCCGGCAATGCGGTCGCCCAGCAAAGCGACACCGAGCGCGTAGGCGGTCGAGTTGTTGTAGGCCTTGATGACCCGGTAATTAGGCGACACCAGGAACGCGGGGCCGCCAGCACCGGCCGGGCGCAACAGCATGGCCCGACCCGAATGCGGCATGTCGCCGTCGTCGGCCCTTGTGATCCCTTGGCTGGCCCAGGCCGTGTATCCCGAATAACGACCTGCGCCCCGCTGTTCGAACCCCTCGGGAAGCACGACCTCGTAACCCCAGGTTTGGCCAGCGACCCAGCCGTGCCTTCTCAGGAAATTCGCCGTCGAGGCTAAAGCATCCGGAACGCTCGTCCAGATGTCCCGGCGCCCGTCGCCATCGAAGTCGACCGCATAAGGCTTGAAATTCGAGGGCATGAATTGCGTCTGCCCCATGGCGCCGGCCCACGATCCCATCATGTGGGCCGGATCGACATGCCCCTCCTGCAGGATCACGAGGGCCTTCAAGAGTTCCTGACGGAAATAGGTACCCCGATAGTGCGCGGCCGCGAGCGTGGCGAGTGAACGGATGACGTAAGTGTCCCCGACATAAGTGCCGAATTTGGTTTCGAGCCCCCAGACGCCGAGGATGACGTAGCGATCGACCCCGAACCGCTCCTCGGCCTTGGCGAGCCAGGTCTCGAATTCCTTGTACTTTTCCCGGCCCATGCCGATGCGCTTGTCCGACACCGCCGAAGAGAGATACTCGCCCAGAGTCTTATGAAACTCTGCCTGAGCCTTCGTCTTCTCGATCACGTCCGGGTCCGGCGCGACGCCCGCAAAAGCCGCGTCGAAGGTCGAGCGGCTCACGCCGCGGGAATGAGCTTCGGGCCATAGCCCGGCGACGAAACTCTGGAAGGTTTCGGCGCGGGCCGCCGAGCCCGGAAGCGCCGCGGTCAGCAGACAGGCGATCAGGGCCGCGACCATCCGCGCCGGGCGGACGTCGAGTGCGAACCTTCGATCGATTCTGTCCAAAACCGTCACGAGCCACCCGCGCGTTTCGCACTCGGTTGCGGCCGAGTTGAGCTCCAGCAGCCGCAAGGTCAGGCTAGGACGCGGAGGTTTAAAATGTGTTTACCATGGCCTTCTCCGTTGCCCGGTGGCTCGTCGCTCGTCGCATGTGACCGCCCCTCGCCACTCGACCGACGCTGTTTTGCCACGCCTGGATGTTGTAGTCTCGACCTATGAGTCACAATCGTCGCCAACTGCTCCGCGGCGCGTTGAGCGTTGGCCTCGCTTCCCTCTTGGCCGGCCCGGCAAGGTCGCAAGCGGGAAGCCTGTTTCCGCTCGACGACGATCGCGGCGGGCAGGTCTACAATTACCGCCTGCCGTCGGATCTTTCGACCGAAGGGCTGCCGGGTATCGTCTGGGCGGGCTCGCCGACGCCGGACGTCGTTCTGGTCGAATTCTTCGACTACAACTGCCCGTTCTGCCGCGCGGCAGCGAAGGATTTGCAGCTTCTTACGGAACAGGATCATGCGCTTCGCCTCGGTCTGGTCAACAATCCGATCCTCAGCGCGGGGTCGGTCCAGGTCGCCAAGGTTCAGCAGGCGGTTCTCAGATCCTACGGTCCTGACAAGGCCTATGCGTTTCACCGACGCATGTTCGAGGCGCGCGGGCAGGTCAATGGGCCTTCGGCTTTGAAAGTGGCGTCGGACCTGGGGCTCGACGTCAAACGGATCGAAGCGGAGGGTGACCTGCCGCAGATCGGCGACGTCATCCGGCGCCAGGCCGGGTTGGCGCGGGCGCTGGGCTTCGCGGCCACGCCATCCTTCATGATCGATGGGCTCGGCATTCTCGGCTATCCGGGGCCGCAGGCGATGGCCCGCGCCATCGGGGCCATCCGCAAATGCGACAAGCTGGTCTGCGGAACCGGATAGATCAGGCCCGAAGCCGTCGCCATGCGACCCTGTCTCTTGGGATGCCGCGGATCGTGGTTCGATCCGCCGTTTCAGGCCACCCCGATCGCATAAAGATCGTGCAGGTGAACGATGCCGATCGGGCGCCCGTCGGCATCGACCACCGGCATTACCGAGCGTCGCTTTTCGTTGAGCAGCGCCAAGGCCTGAACCGCGAGCCGATCGGGACCGACCGTCATCGGGGCCGGCGTCATCACGGACCTGACGGTCGTGTTCAGGAGGTCGGGCCCCATATGGCGGCGCAGGTCGCCGTCGGTGATGAGGCCTGCCAGACGGCCCTCCCCGTCCTCGACGCAAACGCAGCCGAACCGCTTGCCGGTCATCTCGACGATGGCATCGGCCATGGCAGCGCCGATGCCGATCCTCGGAATGCGGTCCGCCGCATGCATGACGTCGCGCACGAACGTCAGTTGCGCACCGAGCTTGCCGCCCGGATGGTAGGTCTTGAAATCGTGCGCCGAAAACCCCTTGGCTTCGAGGAGCGCCACGGCAAGCGCGTCGCCGATCGCCAGTTGCATGGTGGTCGACGTGGTTGGCGCGAGCCCGTTCGGACAAGCCTCCTCGGCGGCCGGCAGACAAAGGCACAGGTCGGCTTGCCGGCCCAGGGCGCTGTCGCGGTTGCTGGTGACCGCGACCACGGGAATGGCGAACCGCCTCGCGTAGGTCACGATATGCGCGAGTTCCGGGGTTTCGCCCGACCACGACAGCGCCAGCACGGCATCGCTCGCCTGGATCATGCCGAGGTCGCCGTGGCTCGCTTCGGCCGCATGGACGAAACTGGCAGGCGTGCCGGTCGACGCCAAGGTTGCGGCGACCTTGCGGGCGATGTGGCCCGATTTGCCCATCCCCGTGACGATGACGCGGCCGCCGATGCGACGCAGCAGGGAGACCGCCGCCTCCACCTGTTCGCCGAGGTCCGAAGACGGGCCGGCGATCGCGTTCTCCAGCGCCAGGATGCCGGCCCGTTCCAGCTGCAAGGTCCGCAACGCCGAGTCCACAGCCCCGGAATCGCGGTCCGGCAGGACGTGCAGCGATCCGGGATTTGTCGAGTTCATGAGAGTCCGCATAGCACCCGCGGCCAGAAGATGCACCTGTGAGCATCTCGCTCCGAAGCTGCGGCCCGACGCTAACCCTGCATTAACCATGACCATTTAGGTTTTGAAAAGGTCCGGATGAGTGGCGCGAAAGAGTCGGGGAGCGAAGTGTCGTCGACCAGCATCCGACTTTTCGCCGTTGTTGTCGCGCGCTGTCCCGTCGGCTTGGTGTCGACCCTCCTGTTCGGCGTCTTGCAGGTGCCGAGCTTCGCCCAGGAAAGCAGCGACGGGATCGGCACGACGGTGCCGACCCTGCGCGGCTCGCTCGACTCCGACACCAGCGTGCCGGCCCTGTTCCCCGGCGGCACGACCCACCCTGGCATCGGCAGCGCGGTGACGGTCGACCTGAGCTCCGGCAATGGCAAAACCATAGACGCGGGCTCGACCCGCTTCGCCCTTCCGAAAAACTCGGCCAAGACCCGGGACCGGATGAAACTCCCGCGCAAGGGCGCGCCGCCCTTGCCGACGCTCCAGGCCTACCCGACCTCGAGCCGCCTGCGCGCCGCCGGCGCGCTGATCGACACGCTCGACAGCCAAACCATTCCCGGGCCGACGGTCGCGGCCCTGCCGGTCACGACGCGGCCGCGCACCAGGATTGAGGACAAGGCCTACGACCCGGTCGGCATCGAGTTCGGATCGTTGCGCCTGACGCCCTATGTGACGCAGAGCTTCGGCTATGATTCGAACCCCGATCAGACCCACTTCGGCATCAAGCCGTCCGCCTTCAGCCGCACCGAGGGCGGCCTCGGCGCCGTTTCGCAATGGTCCTCCAACGAATTGCGGGCCGACCTGCGTGGCGGCTACAACGATTACTTCCGCGATCCCCAGGCCAACCGCCCCGACGCGATCGGCACGATCGATCTCAGGGTGGATGCCAACCGCGACACGGTGATCGATGCCGAACAGCGCTTCAATATCGACACACAGCGACCGAGCTCGCCGGAAGTCAGCGTCAACACCGTCGACCGTCCCCTCATCGCCACCTTCGGCGAAACGCTCGGCGCGACGGAAAGCTTCGGCCGCACGTCGGTGGGCGTGCACGGGTCCTTCGACCGCACGGCCTACGACAATGCCGTGCTCTCCGATGGAACGATCGAAGATCTCGCCAAACAGAACTTCAGCGACTACGGCCTGCGCCTTCGGGCTGCCTACGAGATGACCCCGGCGGTCAGGCCCTTCGTGGACGTTCTGGTCGACCGTCGCATCCACGACGCCACGGTAGATCTGGGCGGCTTCGCCCGCGATTCCAATGGGATCGTCGGGCAAGTGGGCTCGAGCTTCGAATTCAACCGTTTGTTCGCCGGCGAACTTTCGGCCGGCTATGGCGACCGCACGTTCCAGGACCGGCGGCTCAAGGACATCAACGGCCCGGTCCTCAATGGGGCGGTAAGCTACTCGGTGACGCCGCTCACCCTCGTCAGCCTGCGGGCGGCGACCAATTTCGACGAGACGACGGTGCTTGGCGCATCGGGCGCCGAAGCGCGCTCGGCGACGCTCGAAGTGGCGCATCAACTCCTGCGCAACCTCACAGTGACGGGCGCGGTGTCCTACCTCAACACGCAATATGTCGGCGCTCCGATCACCGAAAATACCCTGGCCGAGACTCTCAAGGCCGAATACCACCTTTCCCGCTCGCTCGTGGCCACCGCGACCTACAATCATCAAAGACTGAGCAGCACGGCGCTCGGGTCGAGCTTCTCGCAGGATGTTTTCCTGGTCGGTCTGCGCGTGCAGCGGTGAGCCGGCCCGCTCAGGTTATGCGACCTTCGGGTGGGTGCCGGTGCCGCCACGTCTCAACCGTGATGCGCGACTGCTCAACCGAAGTTGCCGCTAAACCCCGGCTTAAGCGCTTAAAATTTCGCCGCCTATATGCGGCCCGAACTTGCGCAGGGGCAACGCACTCCCAATCTTCGCATCAAGTCGGGGACCGGGCGGCGAGGGCGAGAGGTGAACCCTCATCCGTCCCGCCCACAGTCGGATCGCTACGGGGTCCGGCGGTCTTGCGAGGGAAAGGACAGTCGTTATGGCAAAAGTAATTGGTATCGATCTTGGAACCACCAACTCCTGCGTCGCCGTGATGGAAGGCTCGACGCCCAAGGTCATCGAAAATGCCGAGGGGGCGCGAACGACGCCATCGATCGTAGCGTTCACGGAAGATGGCGAACGCCTCGTCGGCCAGCCCGCCAAGCGGCAGGGCGTCACCAACCCAGAACGCACCTTCTTTGCGATCAAGCGCCTCATCGGCCGCACGTTCGACGATCCGATGACCAAGAAGGACATGGGCCTCGTCCCATACAAGATCATCCGGGCGCCGAACGGCGATGCTTGGGTGCAGGCCGGCGGCAAGCAATATTCGCCCTCGCAGATTTCGGCCTTCATTCTGCAGAAAATGAAAGAGACCGCTGAGGCCTATCTGGGCCAGGGCGTTACGCAGGCGGTCATTACGGTCCCGGCCTATTTCAACGACGCCCAGCGGCAGGCCACCAAAGACGCCGGCAAGATTGCGGGGCTGGAAGTCCTGCGCATCATCAACGAGCCGACCGCAGCGGCGCTCGCCTACGGGCTGGATAAGCGCGGCTCCGGCACGATCGCAGTCTATGACCTGGGCGGCGGCACGTTCGACGTGTCGATCCTCGAGATCGGCGATGGCGTTTTCGAAGTGAAGTCGACCAACGGCGATACGTTCCTCGGCGGTGAGGACTTCGACATGCGTCTCGTCGAATATCTGGCCGACGAATTCCGCAAGGAGAACACAGTCGACCTGCGCAAGGACAAGCTCGCTCTGCAGCGCCTGAAGGAAGCGGCCGAAAAAGCCAAGATCGAGCTCTCGTCGGCATCGCAGACCGAGATCAACCTGCCTTACATTACGGCCGACGCGACGGGCCCGAAGCATCTGACCTTAAAGCTGACGCGGGCCAAGCTCGAGGCGCTGGTAGACGACCTTATCCAGCGTACGGTCGAGCCGTGCCGTAAGGCCTTGAAGGATGCCGGCGTGTCGGCGGGCGAGATCGACGAAGTGGTGCTGGTCGGTGGCATGACGCGCATGCCCAAGGTCCAGGATGTCGTGAAGCAGTTCTTCGGCAAGGAGCCTCACAAGGGCGTCAACCCGGACGAAGTGGTGGCGATCGGCGCGGCAGTTCAGGCCGGGGTGCTGCAGGGCGACGTCAAGGACGTGCTGTTGCTCGACGTAACCCCGCTGTCGCTCGGCATCGAGACGCTCGGCGGCGTGTTCACGCGCCTGATCGAGCGCAACACGACCATTCCGACGAAGAAGAGCCAGGTCTTCTCGACTGCCGAGGACAACCAGACCGCCGTGACCATCCGGGTCTTCCAGGGCGAGCGGGAAATGGCGGCCGACAACAAGATCCTGGGTCAGTTCGATCTCGTCGGCCTTCCGACGGCTCCGCGCGGCGTGCCGCAGATCGAGGTGACCTTCGACAT
>JBBPYT010000434.1:0-9774 GCA_038199665.1 Hyphomicrobiales bacterium | reverse complement strand
TCAATACGCATTTGGGTTGGCGCTGCGTCGGGCGGCTCGCGCTGCGGCAGGCCCCGTTGTTGGGCCGTGCCGGCCCGAAGGCCCGACCCGCTCCGCCCGGTCATGCTGCCGTCGAACACGCTCGTGCCGCCACGGAAGGAATTGCCGAGGACGGCTTACGCGAGGCGCTCGTCAAACTTGGAGCGCGTGCGCTCGGCGGTAGATAGGCCCCGGCCGCGCTTCGGCGCGAGCCTACGGCGCGATTTCCCTCGCCCGCGTTCTGATTTAAAGATGCTTCGGTGTTCCCGGTCCTGGGCGCGGCCGTTAACGATCCCGAGCGAGGTTTGCATGCACTGTTCCGCTTTCACCAATCGCCGGCAATTTCTGCGCTTCGCCGCGGCGTCGGGTCTGTTGTCCGCGGGAGGGGCGGGATTCGCCCGGAGCGCCGCTGCCCAGACCAGCTTTCCGAACGATCAGCTGCTCGCCGAAGGCCCGCTTCCGGACCTTTGGCTCGGTGCGAAGGATGCGCCTGTCACGATGATCGAATACGCATCGATGACCTGCACGCATTGTGCGGCCTTCCACGCCGAAACCTATCCAACGCTGAAATCCAAATATATCGACACCGGCAAGGTCCGGTTCACGCTGCGCGAGTTCCCGCTCGATCCGCTGGCGACGGCCGGTTTCATGCTGGCCCGCTGCGCCGGGCCGGACAAACGAGCTGCCATCGTCGACCTGCTTTTTGCGCAGCAGAAGAATTGGGCGTTCGTCGACAAGCCCGTTGAGGCGCTGGCCAGCACGGTGAAGCAGGCTGGCCTTTCGCAAGGAGATTTCGAGAGCTGCCTCAAGGACCAGAAGCTCTACGATCAGATCAACCAGATCCGCGACAAGGCGTCCCAACAGTTCAAGGTGGACGCCACGCCCACCTTCTTCATCAACGGGCAGAAGCACGCCGGGGAACTGAGCGTCGCCGAACTCGACAAACTGCTCGCGCCGCTGCTCAAGAGCTGACGCCCGATCGGGCGTAGGCCCATGCCATCCGGCTCCGATCTCGCAACCGCCGGGTGGCGGGAGCGATGTCTCTTTGGGGGAGATCTTGGATTCGACTGAGGCCCTTTCCTTGTGCGTCACCGACCAGCCCGCAGCCGCTGACGTGGATTTCGTCGAGAGCCGATTGCTCGACTACAACGAAGCCAAGTCTCGCCCCTATGACCAGCGACCGCTGTGCGTCTTCATGAAGGATGCCGAGGGTCGCACGATCGGGGGCGTGACCGGCTACACGAACTGGGGCTGGCTCTACCTCGACTGCTTTTGGCTCCCCGAAGATCTACGCCAAGGCGGCTGGGGCAGTCGTATTCTGGCGATTGCCGAGCGAGAAGCGATCGTCAGAGGGTGCCAGCAGGCGCGGCTCTACACGTATAGTTTCCAGGCCCGCGGCTTTTATGAAAGGCATGGCTACGCCGAATTCGGGGTGCTCGAAGGGTATCCACCAGGAGCATCGCAGATTTGGATGCGCAAGAGCCTGCGGCCGCCGGTCGAGGACGAGCGTCGGCCTGAACGATCAGGCCGGCAGTGTCAGCATGCCGGCCCTACCGTTCCTGGTGCCGAACAGCAGGCGGCGCCCTTTACGGTCCCAGGCGAAGGCTGAAATCGCGCCTCCTTCAGAATCCTCCTTGCGGACCAGGATTTCGGATGCGTCGCTTAGACGACACAGGAGCACGAAGCCGTCATCATAGCCCAGCGCCAGCACGGGTGCGCTTGGGTGGAAGGCAACCTGCGACACGCGCGAGGAACGAACGCCGCATTCGCGCGGCGTCTTGCCCATTGGGCCATCTTTGCTGTCGAAAGGCCAGATCACGCAGGCATCCGCGCCCGAGGTGGCGAGCCAGTTGCCGTCTGGCGACCAGGACAAGGAGCGCGGCTTTGCCGGATAGCCCGACATGCGCATGTGCTTGCCGTCCGAGATGCGCCAGCCGTGCATGGCGTTCTCCTGCATGGTGGTGACCAGGAAGCGCCCGTCTGGCGAGAAGGTCACGTCGAGATGCGAGCCCTTCCAGGTCAGGGTTTCCGGGGCTTCGGTGCTGTTGGGGAACCATAGCGAGGCGCCGTTGTAGTGCGAGAAGGCGAGCCGATAGCCTTTCGGAGCGAAGGCCAGCCCGCGTGCCGAAGAGGCCGCCGACGCCGTCTTGATGTCGCCCTTGGCCGATCGGGACCGAACTGTTCGCCCCGCTGCCCAGGCGACGGCGCCGGATGGATGAAGCGCCAGCGCATCGATCCAACCTCCCTTCTCCTCGCCGAGAAGGGTGGCCGTACCATCCAATGCCGTGGCGACGAGGCGGCCGTCGTCGCCTCCCGTGACGAAGCGCTCCTGGTCGGCCGCCGCAACCAGAATAGCCCCTTCGGGGTGGGCCGCGACGCGCCGCCCGTCGTCTTCGGGGAAGAAGACGCTCCCGTCCCCGAGGGCAAGTGCCGGCGCGTCGCCGATGAAGGCCGCGGCGGTCACGTGTGCTCGGGCGTCGATCGTTGCGACGGCCCCGGTCAGGGAATCGGTCGAGGACAATGGAGCTTTGGCCATGCGGACTCAAGGTTGTTGCGACCGCCCGATCCAGCCGGCCTTGCGAGACCCCCAACGGACAAGAGCCGTCGTGGCGGAAAGCCAGATCTTGGGGTGAAGGCAACCCCGGACGGCCTGACGCGGTTGGTACGCGATACTGCCGTTCTGGCGCAAGCGAAGCGGCCCACCGCTGCGGCTGGCCGCTGCGGTGGGGCCTGTCCTAGGGAGGCCAGGGCCAGGCCTGTCGGCCAGAACGCACCGCTTCCACCTTGCGACGGCCGCCGCGGACGGACACATGGCCCCCGACGCGGTTGCGGCGAATCTCGAAACAGAGCGGGCTCTAGGACATCGCGCCGCGATCTTCGCAATCGCGCAAAGATCCCGGATGGCCGCGTCAGGACTGGCAGCTTAAGGGCTGTCCGCTCCCAGGAGCGGAGCGGTTCTGCAACCTGAACTCCGATTTCTGAACCCCTGCGACAAGCCCGTTTTTCGTCGGGAGGACGGGTGCCAACTCCTGTCACCCCGCACTGGCGGCGGAGCGGGATGGCTTGCGGTTCTGGTTCCACTTCCACAGCCCGAGCGCGATCGTCAGCGCGACGAGCCCGGCCATGAGCACGCTCCAGGGCGTCGCGCTGAGCCGCTCGAACCGTTGCGTGTAGAAGTGGATCGCCCCGAAAATCGCAACCAGGTTGACCACCCAGCGCCGGTTGGCGCGGGCGGCCCAGATGCCGACCCCGAGAAGCGCCAGGGCCCATCCGAGTGCGAAGGCGGTTGGCGGCAGGAAGGCCGGCGGCTCACCGGTCGGACTCGTGTCGCCGCGGGGTTGGGCTGCCAGCCAGGTCAGCGGATCGCCCCACAACGAACCGATCCAGAAGCCGAAATTGACGAGGAAAACCGCGGTGCGGGCAGCGATGAGAGAAAGCCTTCCGAAAGCCGGCCCCGCGAACCGCGACAAATGGTAGGTGGCGAGCGCGATCGCGCCGAATACGATGATCGTCAGCAGCGGCTGCTCGATCGAAAGCGCGTAAGTGGCGTGCCCGTAGCCCGTTGTGGCCCCGAGGGCGCCCGCGACCGCGAGGGTGCCGAACACGATCAACATTCCACTCCGCGCCAGGACGGCAGAAACCAGGAAAAGTGCGGCAATGCTCAGAAAGGCCAGGGGCGCGCCCGCCGTCAGCACGAGAATACCGCTCCCGAGCATCAGGGCCGCCAGCGCCAGGCACATGTTCGCGAGGACGACCCACGGCGGCGAACTCGCCAGGACAAAAAGACCGAACGCCATCAGCAGGGCACCGACAACGATTTCGGTCCCGGCGTTGGGAAGGAGGGCGAGCGCCCCGGCGCTGATCGCGATGATGCCCAGGCCCACCAGAATATTGAAGGCGAGCGAACCCGTATCGGCGTGAGCCAGCTGGCTCAGCTTCGCGTATTCGTCTTGCGTGATCTTACCTTCGGCAAGCAGGCGGGTAAGATCCAGCGTCACCTTCACGGCGCATTCCCTAATCGGCCCGACGCGCCGGCCTTATTGGACCGCCGGCTCGGTCTACCCAGGAGGCGAGCAGACTTCAAGAGGGGTCCGAATGGCAACACGTGGTGGTTCCTCTCTTCGACCCGCTGAACGACATCGTCCTTCCGGCAGGGTCGGACAATACGGGGCGGCTCCCGCCTCGGCAATGAGCAAAGGGGCAGCGGGCTGTCCGGCTCGTGCAAAGGGCCGAGTTCGGGCGCCGATCACGTCAGCGAGGCACCGGTGTGATCGGCCGCCGCTCGGTGGCGCTCCGCACCGCGGCTTCCACCAGCTGCACGCCTCTCATTCCGTCCGCGAAGGATGGAAAAACCAGCTCTTCGCCGCGCATCGCCGACCAGGCCTGGGACACCACGTTGCGGAAGGCGTCGACATAGCCTTCCGCATGCCCGGCCGGCAGCATCGACATCCAGGCCCGGTCCGACGGCAGTTCATCGGGCGAGCGCTGGCGGATCGTATTGCCGGTCACACGCCGCTCGAAATAGAAATTAGGCTCCTGCTGATTCCAGTCGAAGCCCGCTTCCGGTCCGTCAGCCGACAGAACGATCGTATTGGGATGGCCGGGCGAAACGCCGCTCACGGTGGCGCATCCCGCCGCGCCGCCCGAGAGCCGGACCAGGAGGTCGGCCTGCTCTTCCAAGGTCGAACGCACGGCGACGCTCCCGTCGCGGGCCTCGGCACCGGGCGGGCGAGGTCCCTCGCCGGCGCCGCCGCGCCAGACCCGTTCGGCCTGGTGGGTGGAGAATTGCGCCGTTATTTCGACGATGCGCTGGCCAGAGACGTATTCCACCAGGTTGAGCCAGTGCACCCCGAGATCCATCAAGGCGTAAGATCGCCCCGTGGTTCCGGGCGTGAACAGCCAGACGTATTTGTCGGGCGAGAGGACGTCCTGGGACAGGTAGCAGCCGCCAAACCGGCGCAAGGCGCCGAAGACGCCGTCGGCCACCCTGCGACGCAGCAGTTCCACCAGTGGATAGCCCCGGTACGTGTAGGCGATCGCGCCGATGCGCCCGGCGCGGCCCGCCGCATCGATCATGCGCAGACATTCGTCGACGCTCGTGGCCATCGGCTTCTCGCACAGCACATGCGCACCCGCCGAGAACGCCGCGATCGCATGTTCAGCGTGCAGGTGATTGGGAGAACACACATGGACGACCTCCGGCTTCTGCTCGAGCAGCATCGAAGCCACGTCATCATACGCAACTCCGGTACCGAAAGCGGCGGCGGCGCCGAGTGTTCGACCGCACACCCCGACGACCTCGCCCCCCAGTTCGCGAACCAGGCGCGCGTGGATCCGGGCAATCCCCCCAGTCCCGACAATGGCGGTACGCATGTCCCCCGTTCCTTCCATTCTCAGGTTTGTTAGGCCGGATGGCCCGCTTCGGCGACCTCGAACCCAGCCGCCCTCGCGGCCTCGAGGAGATTGCGGTAGCCGAGGCTCGCATAGGTGAGCGGGTGCGCCTTGCGCGGGTCCTGCTCCGCTTCCACCACGAGCCAGCCCGAGTAGCCGGCCTCGCGAAGCTGTTCCAGGAGAGGCCGGTAGGCGACGATGCCGTCGCCCGGCACCGTGAAGATGCCCTCCATGACCGCGCCCATGAAGCTCATGTCCTCGGCGATGGCTCGCTCGAGCATGCCGTGCCGGACATCCTTGCAGTGGAAATGGACGACGCGGCCCACATGGCGCCGCAACAAGGCCATCGGGTCGCCGCCGGCGAACAGGCAGTGCCCGGTGTCGAACAACAGGCCGACTGCTTCCCCCGTCGAGGCCATCAGCTGATCGATCTCCCGGTCCGTTTGTACGATCGTTCCCATATGATGGTGGAAAGCCATGTTGACGCCGAAGGTTGCCATCCGTTCGGCGAGTTGGGTCAGCTTGCGGCCGTAAGCCGGCCAGTCCTGGTCGCTCAGAGCCGGACGGCTTGAAATCGGCTGGAAAATTCCGTCGTGGCGTCCGCGCGACGTATCCGCATAGACGACGACCTTGCTGCCAAGATCGCGCAGCAGCGCGAGGTGGGGAAGGATCGCGTCGAACTCGGCATCCACCTCGCGATCGAGCATGCGCCCGTCGTACCAGCCGGACACCAGCTCGAGCTGGTGTTTTTCCAGGATGGGGCGGAGTTCGCTTGCCGATCGGGGAAATTTCCCCCCCAATTCGGTACCCGCATATCCGGCCGCGTGGGTATCGGCGAGGCATGTCTCGAGCGGAATGTCGCCGCCGAGCTCGGGGACGTCGTCGTTGGTCCACGTGATAGGATTGATGCCGATCTGCACGACCATCTTTACTGTCCCTTGGCATTGTCGACCGGCGGACAGCGCGCCACCGGTCCGTCGGGTTCTTGTTCTAGCGCGAGGGTCGAAGATCGCGGGAAGCCAGCCCCGCGGCCTGCAACGCCGCGACGGCATCGGCCGCTGTCGCACCCTCGGCGACCCCTCCGCGCGCCCAGGACGCAAAACCTTCCGACTGCAGCCGCAAGGCTTGCATGAACACATCCGTTCCGTCAGGCGGGCCAAGGAAGCGGGCTTCTGTCGCGCCGTGGGTGCCGAACACTTCGACGCGGCAGATGTCGCCGGGAGCGTGCCGCCGACCGAGGGAAACCAGCGCTGTGCTGCCCTGGGTAAGATCGCACAGAGCAGCAGCGCTCTCTGCGTCACCCGGCACCGGAGGCTCCGCGGTGGTTGCCGCGATCGAAGTCCGAATCTGCGTGATGTCCTGGCCGGTCAGCCAGCGGATCTGATCGAACTCGTGAACCCCCATGTCGACGAAAATACCGCCGCTATGGGCGCGAAACTCCGCTGCGGGCGCCAGTTCGTCCCATTGATGGCAGGCGACAAAATACAGCTGCCCCAGTTCGCCCGCCGTGATGCGCCCTTTGAGGCGCCGGAGTTCGGGGACGAAGCGCCGCCAATAGGCGACTTGCAGCGGAATAGAGTGGCGGGCCGCGATGTTTGCCGCGTGCTGCGCCTGCTCGGGCGTGATCCCACAGGGCTTTTCGCACAGGATAGGCAGGCCTGCGGCCGCGACCTGGGCGACCACAGCGAGATGGCGGTCGCTGGGAACGGCAATGAGCGCGCCGTCGAGACCGCCTTGGCGCAGCATCTCATCGAGCTCCGCATGAACGGTGCAGCCGTCGGCGATCAGGCCGGCGCGGATCGATTCTGCTGGCTCGGTGACGGCGACGATGCGGACATGCTCGCTCGCCGAGAGCGCGCGCATGTGGGTGCGTCCCATGCGGCCCGCCCCGACGAGCCCGAGACGAAACACCGTCACGGCTGTGACCGATTGACGGGGCGTCGTTTGAACGCGCCGACGCTCATCGGGCACTCTCAACGGCTGGGGACAGGAAGGTCGGGCGGTCGCGCGGCACTCGATTGCGATGGACCTCGACGATGGCATGGCAAAGCGCGATGTCGCGCAGTCCGTCCTCTCCGGATGTGACCGGCCGCTGCCCGGTGGTCACGCAGTCATGGAAATGCACCAATTCTTCCTTGAAACTCTCGGCATAGGAGGTGATCTCCTCCGTCCGCCAAGCCCGAGGTGAGCCGATCTCTCCCCCTTCCGTAAGCAGGAGAGTCGGCATGCTGCGAAGAAACGGTGAGGGAAACGACAAGGTCAACCGTCGATCGGGCGCGTAGAACGCCAGCTCCATCTGGTATCGGGCTATGCCGGGCAGATCCACCCAAGTGATCACGCATTGGGTTTTGCCGAAGCGCAGCACGGCCGTGAGGCCATGCTCGCGGATATCTGCGAAATCGAGTCGATCCGGCTCGCCCAACAGGCCCCGAACGGCATTGAATTCGTGCACCATGCTGTCGAGAAGCACGAACTGGTAAGCGCGGCGGGACAGCGGGTCCGCCTCGCCGATGGCGTCCGTGATTCGGGTCTGGTCGTCGTCGGCGAACTTCGCAAGTGCGTCCTGCCCTAGGCCGCTGCTCCGATGCAGCGGATAATGCCGGACATAAGGTTCGAACGGCGATTCCAAGGTCGTGACTTGGACTAGGCGAAGATCGTCGAGGAGGTTGACCTCGTCCTGAATCCGGCGATAGGCAGGATCATAGCGCTTGTTGTAGGCCACCATCAAAGTGATGCCCGCCTCCTCGGCGGCCGAAAGCATGGCGCGGCCTTCGGCAACGGAGAAGCACATGGGCTTCTCGACCAGGACATGCATGCCGGCGCGAGCCGCCGCAATCGCGATGGGGGCGTGGCTGCCGGATGAAAGAATGAACACTGCGTCGAGCGGTTCGCCGAGCATGTCGCGCCAGTCACCGAAGCTTCTTGCGACGCCATAAGCCTCAGCGCAGGCACTGCGGACGTTCTCCGCGATGTCGCAGATGGCGGCGATCTCGAACCGATCGGATAATTCACGCAGGTAGTTCAGGTGCATCACCTGGGCCACCAGGCCGCAACCAACGACGCCAACCTTGAGCTTCTTTTTCATGAGAAACGGCACTGTCGCAGGTTTGGAACGTTCCAAGAAGCGTAAATCTGTTCTATACGGCTGTCAAGCGCCGCTGTAGCCAGCCTCTGGGATCGACGTCGCAGATCTCTTCAACCCAGGCGCGTCAGGAACCGGTTCGGGACTCTGTGACGGTCGAGACAGTTGCTGGCGCCAAAAGCAAAGGCGAGGCTAGCCGTCCAGCCTCGATGTCGACCCGCGCACGACCAGCCCCACATCGACGACCCGGCGCACCCGATCGCCGACCAGTCGACCCTCGATTCGTTCCGCAAGAGTATTGATGGTAATTTCCGCAAGTGTCGACTGAGGCTGAGCCATCGTCGTGAGGTTGAACCGCGTCAGCCCGGCAATCATCACGTCGTCGAAGCCAATCACCGAAAGATCCCTTGGCACCGCAATGCCGAGGCGGTCGGCGCCATCGAGCACCTTGATGGCGCCGAAGTCGTTGGATGAGAAGATCGCAGTGATCCGTTTCGGACCGCGCAAGATGGTCTCCAGCGGGACCTCGCGCCGGTTGCGCATCACAGTGTCGGGCACGTCCGTCCAATGGAAAACAGCGGGACTCAAGCCGGCATGCGCCAAGGCGCGGCGATAGCCAGCCTGACGTGCGCGATCCGCTGCATCCGCTGTGATCGGATCGGTAAAATGTGCGATCCGGCGGTGACCGAGCTCGATCAGGTGCCGTGTTGCCGCTTCCCCGCCCTGCTCATCATTGCTCTCGACAACATCACCCCAGTTCGCGCTGCAGGTGACGAATACGGCAGGAACGCGCCCCTCCACCAGATACCGCACATGAGCCGGCACGCCGGAGTAGGAAAGGAAGATGATGCCTGCGACCCGATAGTCGAGCAGCCTTTCGAGACCCTTTGCCCCTTGGCTCTCGGCGCTGACGAACATGGTTTGATAGCCGCGCGCCGACGCGTGCCGCTCGATCTGCTTCGTCATTTCGGCGTGGAAGGGGTTGGTCAGGTCGCCGATCACCACGCCGAACATGGTCGTACGCTGCTGGACCAACTGCCGCGCCAGAACGTTCGGCCGATAACCGAGCGCTTGGATCGCAGACTTCACATTGGTGCGTGTTTCGGAGGTGACCCCCGCGACATCGCGAATGACGTTGGAGACAGTGGATTTCGAAACACCCGCCAACTGGGCGACATCGAGGATCGTGGGGGCCTTGGCCAGACTGGGGTCACGATGCGTCATGAAACCGAGCTTTATGGCGCAAACGGTGCGCCACTCGCCAAGACTAAAGCATGAATATT
>JBBPYT010000433.1:0-10827 GCA_038199665.1 Hyphomicrobiales bacterium | reverse complement strand
CCGTCGGCTTTGCCGGGTCTCGAACTCTGCCGTAATTCGACCGCAATTCAGGGGCGAAACAGGGTAAGATGAGGAAGCGCCGCCGCTGTAGTGGCGGCGACACTGTCAAGAAAGATCGAACGGTTAAGCCTTCGGAAAGCAACCGAGACCAACAATGCCGCCGCACAAGGAATGGGCTCGCTGCAGATATCCGCAGCGTCGGCAACCGTGATCGGCGGCCTCGAAAGGTTTGACTTGCGCCAATGGCAAAGATTCCGAGTGCTGCGTAGATCATGACATCTTTGCTCACCGTGCGGCGGACCTCGATCCCTCTAGTACACCTGCGAAGGTTGCGATGCGCAGGGCTCATCGGCGCCGCATCTGTGGGTGCCGTGGCGCTGGCCGGATGCGCGTCTCAGCCTTCCCGCTACGCGTCGAACGGGGGACGCTTCTATGATGCGAGGCTAGGTGTCTACGCCAGCTCTCGATTGATCGCGGACGGGGAGCCGGTGCCGCGCGGCGGGGGCTCCTATCTGGTCGGCAGGCCGTATACCATCGGTGGCCGGGCCTATTATCCGAGCGAACGGCCCGAGGGCTACACCACGGTCGGCATGGCATCGTGGTACGGCGATGCCTTCCATGGCCGCCGGACCGCCAACGGCGAAATCTTCGACAAGAACTCGATATCCGCCGCACATCCGACGCTGCCGTTACCAAGCTACGTGCGGGTTACCAACACCAGCAACGGTCATTCGATGATCGTCAGAGTCAACGATCGAGGTCCCTACCATGGCGGCCGCGTGATGGACGTTTCGCAGCGTGTCGCCGAAGAGCTGGCCTTCAAAGGGCAGGGCACGGCGCAAATTCGGATCGAGTATGTCGGGCGCGCGAGCCTCGACGGATCGGATGATACCAAGCTGTTGGCGACCCTGCGTGTCGACGGCCTCCCGGCTCAACTCGACGGATCGCCCGGCGCGCCGACCTTGCTGGCGGATGAGCAAGCCCCGGGCGCGCCCTTGCCGCCCCCAGCTGCCCCGCAACCCGTCGCGCAGGGTGAACGGGTTGCCCGCGCCGCCGAACAGGACGTGGAAGCCGTCAGTGCCGGCGAGCCGCTGCCCGCACGCCGGTGGGCGCCCGCGCCGGTTCCGCCTCGGCGACCCTTCGATTTCGCCCCGGGCGGACCCGAAGCGGTCGCGATGCCTCAGCAACGCGCGGCGCTCGATCGGCTGATCCGCGACCAAGTCGCGGTCGGCTCGCCTCGGCTGCCCCATGTGGTATCGTTCGCGGCCACCAGCCCGAGCGCACCGGGACAGGCGGGCGCGCTGCCTTCCCGTACGCACATTCCGCTTTACCGCCGAACCGAGGCGATCGTCCCCGACGAGCGCTGACACTCGCTGGGGCAGGGGATCGGTCGCGGACCCGAACAGTGCGACAAAGAAGGATTGAAGCCGAACGCGGTCGCTGCTTAAGCTTCAGACGGGGCCATCCGTAGCCTAGGACATCCTGTGATCAGCTTTTGGCTTCGTTCGGCCCTCGCGTTCTGCATGGCCTTGCTGGCGAGCATCGCTGCTCACGCGGCTGGATCACCGGCGGAAGGGTTCCAAACCATCGCCCCATACGCAATCCTGGTCGATGCCGACACCGGCACCGTGCTGTTCGAGAAGAACGCGGACGCTCTGATGTCGCCGGCCTCGACGGCCAAGATCATGACGGCCGAGATCGTGTTCCACGAGATCAAGGAAGGTCGCCTCAAGCTCGCCGACACCTTCTCAATTTCAGAGAACGCCTGGAGAACGGGAGGAGCCTCTTCGGGCGGCTCGTCGATGTTCGCGGCGCTGAACAGTTCCGTGCGGATCGAGGATCTGATCCGCGGCCTCGTCATCCAATCGGGCAACGATGCCGCGATCGCGTTGGCCGAAGGGATCGCCGGTTCGGAAGACAATTTCGCTGCCCTGATGACCCGTCGTGCCCGCGAGCTCGGGATGACCAAATCCAATTTCACCAATCCTTGGGGCCGCGGCGATCCCAACGAAAAGGTGACGGGGCGCGAGATGACCATCCTCGCGGATTACGTCATTCGCACCTATCCTGATTTCTATCGCTACTTCGGCGAGAAGGACTTCACTTGGAACAGGATTCACCAGCTCAATCGCAATCCGCTGCTCACCATGAATATCGGCGCGGATGGATTGAAGACCGGCCACATCGCCGAAAGCGGTTTCGGCCTGGTGGGCTCGGCGGTGCAGAATGGGGAAAGGCTGATCCTCGTGGTCAACGGCTTGCGGACCGCGCGCGACCGGGCCAACGAATCCCTGAAGCTGCTGAGTTGGGGTTTTCGCTCGTTCGAGCCCAAGGCGATGTATGCGGCCGATGAGGTGGTGGGCTCGGCGCGCGTTTATGGCGGCACGCGGGAAGACGTGCCACTTGTGGCCGACAAGGCGGTGACGCTGCTCGTGCCGCGCGGGTCAGGGGAAAAGCTGACCGGCAAGATCGTCTACAACGGCCCCCTCAGCGCGCCGCTCGACAAGGGCGCGCTGGTGGCCCAACTAAAGCTTTATCGGGGGCCGACCGAGGTTCTTTCCATGCCGCTGAGAACCGCCGAAAGCGTCCCCGTCGGTTCGCTCCCGCACCGGGCCTTCGACGCAGGGCTCGAACTTGTGACGACACTCGTACTCCAGAATTTCACGAAGCCTTGATGGCCGCTCCCGAGCGAGGCGGCTTCATCACGCTGGAGGGCGGCGAGGGTGCCGGGAAGTCCACGCAAGCCGCCCTTCTGGTGAGCCGCCTGCTCGCTTGCGGCACGGACGTCGTGGCAACGCGCGAGCCGGGCGGTTCGCCGCGTGCCGAAGCCATACGTGCCGCGCTTCTTGCGGGCGCCGTGGCACCGCTCGGTCCGATAGCAGAAACCTTGATGTTTTCCGCGGCGCGGCTCGACCACGTCGACACGAAAATTCGCCCGGCCCTGGAGCGCGGGGCCTTCGTGGTGTGCGATCGTTTCATCGATTCGACGCGGGTCTATCAGGGCGAACTCGGCCACACGGACCCAACCTTGATCGCTTCCCTGGAACGCGTGGTGGTGGGCGATCTCAAGCCGGACCTGACCCTGTTGCTCGACGTCGCCCCTGCGACCGGATTGGCTCGTGCCCTAGCACGGCGCGGCACCGACGCCGTGGCGGATCGGTTCGAGCGGGAAGGGGAGGGCTTTCACGAACGGCTGCGGACCGCTTTCCTCGCCGTCGCGGCGCGTGAGCCGGAGCGATGTCGCGTCATCGACGGGAACCAGGGGTCGGATGCGGTGACGGAGGCGATCTGGGCCGCGGTCCTGTCGCGATTTCCCCGACTTCAACTACACGAGCCAAAGAGCGGAACCGGAGACCGATGAGGCCGGAAGATCGCGACGCGACCGAGAGCGACAGGCTTGAAGGACATCGCCACCCTCGAGAAGCCTCGGCGCTTGTCGGCCACGCCGCGGCCGAGGCCGAGATGCTCGAGGCCTTCCGCGCCGACCGCCTGCCGCACGCCTGGCTGATCGGCGGGCCGGAAGGACTCGGCAAGGCGACGTTGGCGTGGCGCTTCGCGCGCTTCGTTCTGGCTCACCGTGATCCGGCGAGTGAGGCCGTTCGGAATGCTCAGGACTTGTCCGTCGTCGAGACCCACCCTGTGTCGGCGCAGATCTCGGCTGGGGGATATGGCGATGTTGCCGTGCTGCGCCGGGAATGGAATGACAAGACCAGCCGATTCTTCAGCGAAATCCGGGTGGACGAAGTGAGGCGGGCGTCCTCCATGTTTCAGCTCGCGTCGCGGGCAGGGGGGTATCGGATCTGCATCCTGGACAGTGCCGAGGACCTCAACCGGGCCAGCGCCAATGCGCTGCTCAAGCTCATCGAAGAGCCGCCAACCATGTCCTTGTTCCTCGTCGTGGCACACCGGCCGGCTCAGATTCTGCCAACGCTTCGGTCGCGGTGCCGCCTGTTGACGCTCGCCCCCCTTTCCGCGGCCCATTCGCTAGAGGCTTTGCGCAGCCTCGGTCCGCTCTATTCGGAGATGGAAGACGGTGTGCTGGCCGAGGCCGCGGCGCGCGGCGGCGGATCCGTTCGCGGCGCCCTGCATTGGCTTTCGGGAGATCGTTTGTCGTTCGATCGCCAGACGACAGCCCTTCTCGACCGCTTGCCCAACATCGATTGGAGCGCCCTGCACCGCCTGGCCGACCGCATTGGCGGCGATCAAGACGAATTCGACGTATTCGTCGCGACCGTGCTCGACTGGCTCCACGCCCGCCTCAGCCAATCTTCGGGGCCGTCGTCCGTTGCCGTCCCTCGCCTTGCACCCCTCGCCGAGGTATGGGAAAAGGTCCGCCGTTCGGCACGGGAAGCCGAGACCTTGAATCTCGACAAAAGGACGATCCTCTTTTCGATCTTCGCGGACCTCGCGCAAGCGAAGCGCTCGCTATGATGCTCAACTGGAAAATGGCTCATGGCTTCGCGCCCGACCTTCTACATCACCTCCGCGATTCCCTATGCCAATGGATCCCCGCATATCGGCCATGCCTATGAGCGGATCGCGACCGATGCGATCGCACGTTTCAAGCGCCTCGACGGCTTCGATGTTCTGTGCATGTCCGGCATGGACGAGCACGGGCAGAAAATGCAGCAGACGGCCGCGCGCGACGGACTGGCGCCTCAGGCTCTTGCCGACCGGACCGCTGAACAGTTCGAAGCTATGGCCAGGCTGCTGGATACGCAGGCGGACGACATTGTCCGCACTACGCAACCGCGTCACCGCGCCGCGTCCCAGGCCCTCTGGCGCAGCATGGTCGAGCGCGGCGACATCTATCTTGGAAGCTATTCGGGCTGGTATTCGGTCCGCGACGAAGCCTATTACGACGACGACGAGATCACGCTCGACCCCTTCGGCAATCGCCTCGCGCCGAACGGAACCCCTGTCGAATGGGTTGAGGAATCGAGCTATTTTTTCCGGTTGTCGGAATACCGGGACAGGCTGCTCGATCTCTACGCCACACAGCCCAACTTCGTTACTCCGGAGAAATACAAGAACGAGATCGTAAGCTTCGTCCGCCGCGGGCTCAACGACCTTTCGATCAGCCGGACGACGTTCACCTGGGGCGTGCCGGTTCCCGACGACCCAAAACACGTCATGTATGTGTGGGTCGACGCACTCACCAACTACCTGACCGGGACGGGCTTTCCCAATGAGGACGCGGAGCGCGCGCGCTACTGGCCGGCCGATGCTCATGTGATCGGCAAGGACATCACGCGGTTCCATGCGGTTTACTGGCCCGCCTTCCTGATGTCGGCCGGTCTGCCCTTGCCCAAGCAGATCGTCGTTCACGGCTTTCTGTTCAATCGCGGCGAGAAGATGTCGAAGTCGGTCGGCAATGTCATCAGCCCGACGACCTTGGCCAACCATTACGGGGTGGATCCGCTTCGCTACTTCTTCCTGCGGGAAGTGCCGTTCGGGCAGGACGGCAACTATTCGCACGAGGCGATCGTCGGGCGCATCAACGCTGACCTCGCCAATGACCTCGGCAACCTGGCGCAACGCTCGCTCACCATGATAGCCAAGAACTGCGGGGCAGTGGTTCCTTCGGCCGGCGCGTTCACGGAGAGTGACGCCGAAATCCTGGCCGAGGCCGATGCGTTGCTCGCGCTGGCCCGCAGCGCGATGCAGAGCTACGCCCTGCACGAATGGCTCGGCCAAGTATGGCGCCTGGTGAGCGCCGCGAACCGGTATTTCGCGGCCGAAGAACCTTGGGTCAAGCGCAAGACCGATCCAGCCCGGATGGAAACCGTGCTCTATGTGACCGCCGAAGTGCTGCGCAACGTGGCGTTGCTGGTTCAGCCGGCGATGCCGAACGCCATGGGGACGCTGCTCGACCTCCTGGGTGTCGCGCCTGGAGCGCGCAGTTTTGCATTCGTCGGACCGGGCCATCGTCTCGTCACAGGCACGCCTTTGCGTCCCCCGAGCGTGATCTTTCCCCGCTACGTCGAACAGGAAGCGGCCGTGGCAGGCGGATGATGCTGACGGACAGTCACTGCCACCTCGATTTTCCGGAGTTTTCGGCGGATCTGCCCGACGTGCTCGAGCGCGCCCGGGAAGCCGGCGTCCGTCGCTTCATCACCATCTCGACCCGTGTCGCCCGCATCGACGCGCTGAAGGTTTTGGCCGACCGTTTCGACGACGTGTTCTTCACCGTCGGCACGCACCCGCATCAGGCCGCCGAAGAACCTGACATCGGCGCCGAGCGCCTGATCGATCTCGCCCGAGATCCGAAGTGCGTCGGCATCGGCGAAGCCGGTCTCGACTACCACTACGATTATGCGCCGCGAGACGTCGCCGCCCGGGTCTTCCGGACCCATATCGCGGCGGCACGGGCCACCTGCCTGCCGCTCGTCATCCATGCACGCGACGCCGACGAGGACGTCGCCGCGATCCTGGAGGACGAGATGGGGCAGGGGCCGTTCAAGGCGGTCCTGCATTGCTTCACCTCCTCCCGCCGGCTCGCCGAAACCGGCCTCAGGCTCGGCTGCTTCATCTCCTTTTCGGGTGTGGTGACATTCAAGAACTCCGAGGCGCTGCGCGCCATCGCGGCGGACGTTCCGATCGACCGGATGTTGGTGGAAACCGATGCGCCGTTCTTGGCGCCGGTGCCGCATCGCGGCAAGCGCAACGAGCCTGTTTTCGTGGCCGACACGGCGCGCTGCCTCGCAGCGTTGAAGGGTATGAAAAACGGTGACTTTGCGGCCGCGACCAGCGCCAATGTCGTGCGACTGTTCAGCAAGCTTCCGCCAACCCCTGCCATCCCCCGATGAACGGACGCATCACCATTCTGGGCTGCGGCTCCTCGGGCGGGGTTCCGCGCATCGGGCAAGGATGGGGTGCCTGCGATCCGGCGGAACCGCGCAACGCCCGCCTCCGGTGCTCCATCCTGGTCGAGCGCATCAATCCGGAAGGCGAGCGTACGACGGTCCTCGTCGACACCTCACCGGACCTTCGCCAACAATTGCTCGCGACGGAGACCGATCGGCTCGACGCAATCGTTCTGACGCACTCGCATGCCGACCATACGCACGGCATCGACGATGTGCGGCCTCTCGTCCTTCACATGCGCCGGCGCATCGACGTCTATATGGACGACGCGACCGCGAAGGTGGTCCGCGATAAGTTCGCCTATATCTTCGAAACGCCGCTGGGTAGCCTGTACCCGCCTTTGCTCGAAGGTCGTCTGTTGACCCCAGGTCGGGCCATTGGGCTGGGCGGGGCAGGCGGGCCTATCGAAATGAGGACGTTCGAGCTCGAACATGGCGAGATCAACGCGCTCGGACTCAGAATTGGCAATGTCGCCTACACACCCGACCTCAACCAAATCCCCCAGGAAAGCATGGCCTTTCTCGAGGACCTCGACGTGTGGATCGTCGATGCGCTGCGCTATACCCGACATCCAAGCCATTTCTCGCTGGCCGAAACGCTCGAGTGGGTCGGGCTGCTCAAGCCCCGCCGCGCCATTCTGACAAACCTTCACTGCGACCTCGATTATACGACGCTGCGGCGCGAACTGCCGCCGGGCATCGAACCGGCCTACGATGGCATGACTGTCTCTTTCACTTGACGGAAACCGGTCGCAACCAGCAGCCAAGGCGCGCGCCATGACGGCGCAGTGACAAAGGCTTCGTGTTAGGTTCCATAATATTGATTATGCGAATCCATCTTCGGAGATCCCCTCTTATCCCCGCGGTGCATCCGGCTCTTTGGTTTCGGCGGCGAGTCACGATTGCCCTCGCTGCTCCGAATTGCCCAGGAGTCTCACTTGATTTCGCCCTCAGATTCCCTGTGGCGCAGATTCCAAATTTCGAGTAAGCTGGTCACAGCGGTGAGCGCTCAGGAGTTCCCCCTACCTCACCGGTGAAACTCCCGAACGGGGACGGAGCATCGGCGGACTTATTGCGTCGCTGTCGGTGCTTTTTGCTTCGACGCATGCCGAGGCGGGTTTGCTTTGGCCGGGAGTTATGTCAAGACATCCCCGACGATGGTTGCGTTACGATGCCATGCAACGTTCCCTGTTGCAGGGCGGTGAGGCGTGAGAAGACGGTGCTCGAAGTTGATCGGGTCCCGGATCATTGAGACGGCGGACAGGTATTTAGGCAAAGACGAGCGGGCGACATGAGCAAAGGTAGAGATTTCCGGGGACCTAGGAAGCGTGGCTTCGATGACGATATGCCGTCCCCCTACGAGACCAGGCCGCAGCGGCCGGCGGCTCGTCCTTTCGGCGGTGGAGGATTTGGCGGCGGCGGCGACATGATGGCGGCGCCCCCGTCAGGACCGACAGTCGATGCCGTCGTCAAGTGGTTCAAGGCCGATAAAGGCTTCGGATTCGTCGAGCTATCCAACGGTTCGGGCGACGCTTTTCTGCATATCGGGGCGATCCAGTCGGCCGGCTACGAAACGGTGCCCCCCGGCGCGAAGCTCAAGGTCATGGTTGGGAACGGGGCCAAGGGTGCGCAGGTAACCCGGGTTCTCGAAGTCGATACGACAGGTGCCGTCGAGCGCGCTCCTCCGAGGTCCTTCGATGGTCCCCGCCCGCCGCGTCGGGCTCCGGACCCTTCGACCGCCGTTCAGGTTTCCGGCAAGGTCAAGTGGTTCGACGACACAAAGGGCTTCGGCTTCGTATCCAGCAACGATGGCGGAAAGGACATCTTCGTCCACATTTCCATCCTCGGCCCGGCAGGTCTTTCGCATCTCGCCGAGGGCCAGGGCGTTTCGATGCGCGTCGTCGACACGCCGAAAGGCCGCGAAGCCTTGTCGATCGCACTGGAGTGAAGCGCCTCGGCGCTTCAGGTCACCGACCCTGGAGGTGCGACGGTTCGCACCTCCTTGCCTGCCGGCATTGACGAATTCGGCCCCTGCCCCGAGGCGGCGTGATTTTTGGCTTGTGCAACCGAGCCCGGTGATTTTGCGGTGCCTGGCTCGCTGCAATTCGATGTCGGCTCCTATATGTCCCACGCCTGGCGTTAGGGCGAGAGCATGACATCCGACGCCCATCCTGGCGGGTCGGGCCAGAGCGGCGTCACCTGCTCCGGCTATCCTCGATGAGTCCCTCTCGCGAAATCGCGCGTCTTGTCGAGATCATGGCTGCGCTCCGGATGCCCGGCAGCGGTTGCTCGTGGGACATCGCGCAAACCTTCGAGTCGATCGTGCCGTATACGATCGAGGAGTCCTACGAAGTTGCCGATGCGGTCGACCGGGGTGACCGCGACGATTTGAAGGAGGAACTTGGCGACCTGCTGCTGCAAGTCGTTTTCCAAGCTCGGATCGCCGAAGAAGAAGGCTCGTTCGATTTCGGCGCCGTGGTCGAGGCGATCACCACGAAGCTGATCCGGCGACATCCGCACATCTTTGGAGAAAGGCGCGATCTGACGGAGAGTCAGGTCAAGGACCTTTGGGCCTCGATCAAGATCGCCGAAAAGTCCGAGCGCGCTGCTCAGACCGACGGCGGTGCTTTTGGAAAATCCGGGTCGGTTTTGGCCGGGATCCCGGCCAGCCTCCCTGCCCTGCTCCGCGCCCAAAAGCTACAAAGCAATGCGGCCACAGTCGGATTCGACTGGAACGATGTGGGCCTCGTGCTGGCCAAGATCCGCGAAGAAGCCGACGAGTTCGAACGCGCCCTCGGTGATCAGCGCGCCATGGCCGATGAGATCGGTGACCTGATGTTCTCGGTCGTCAACCTCGCCAGACATGCCGGCGTCGATGCCGAGGCAGCTTTGCGGGCCACAAATCGCAAATTCGAGCGTCGGTTCGGTTTTGTGGAGGAGGCGCTGACGCTTCGAGGTCGATCGCCCGGGGCTGCGGGTCTGGCGGAAATGGAAGACCTCTGGCAGGCGGCCAAGATGACCGAACGAACTACGCCCGAAGGCGAGCCCGCTCGCTCCCTGGTGCAAGCGCGTCTTCGAGAATCCGAGCCGCAGGAAAGCGGTTCTGAAGCCGCTGAAGCCGTTGAGGCGGCACGCGCACCGTAAGATCGACGGCCCCGTCGGGCTCATCGCCGCGCGACATGACTTCCGTGTTCTCATAGAGCCAGTGCAGGCCTTGGCCGTCGCCGGGGTCGAGTATGATCTGCAAACTGGTGCTTCTAACAGCCAAGCGGTCTTCTATCGTCGAAAGAAGTGCATCGACTCCTTCGCCGTTCAGGGCTGAGACGACCACCGGCCGCTCGTCCGCCCTGCGATGGGCCGCGGCCTCCAGCACTTCACCGCGATGTTCGGGATCGAGCAGGTCGAGCTTGTTCCAGATCTCGACCACCCGGCCGTGATCTTCGGGGTCGAGGCCCAGGTCTTCCAGGATCGAGGACACATCGGCGCTTTGCGCCCCGGTGTCCGGGTGGGCGATATCGCGAACATGCAAGATGACGTCCGCTGACACGACCTCTTCGAGAGTCGCCCGGAAAGCCGACACCAGCATGGTCGGAAGTTCCGAAATGAATCCCACAGTATCGGATAGTATGGCCTTGCCGCGATGTGGCAAAGCGAGCAGACGCAACGTCGGATCGAGGGTGGCGAAGACCATGTCGTCGGCCAAGACCGTCGAACGCGTCAGCCTATTGAACAGGGTCGACTTTCCCGCATTGGTATATCCAACGAGCGCCACCGTCGGAAAAGGCACGCCGGCCCGGGTTTTGCGGTTCGTCGCACGGGTCCGCTTGACGTGGTCGAGATCCCGCTCGATTCGCGCCATTCGTTCCTCGATCAGCCGGCGGTCGGTCTCGATCTGGGTTTCGCCGGGGCCTCCGAGAAAGCCGTATCCGCCGCGCTGGCGCTCCAAGTGCGTCCAGGATCT
>JBBPYT010000432.1:0-16079 GCA_038199665.1 Hyphomicrobiales bacterium | reverse complement strand
GAGGTGGATGAAAAGGTGTTGGTTTCCAGAATGTCGGCGCCGGCCAGCGCGTAGCCGAGGTGGATGTTCTCGATCGCTTCCGGCTGCGTGAGCGTCAGCAGGTCGTTGTTGCCCTGCACGTGGCATTCGCACGCTGCGAACAACTGTCCTCGGAAATGATCTTCCCCGAAGCCGAGGCCTTGGATCTGCGTGCCCATGGCGCCGTCGAGGACCAGGATGCGCCGGCGCGCGGCGGCGGTCAGAACTTCGAGAACTTCAGCTCGGTCGGCCGTCGCCGCAACGGCGCCGAACAGATGGTCAAGGCCGATGTCCCGGTCCGAAGCCATGCTGAGCCTCTCGCATTCCAAAATTCGGATATAAGCATACGTTTATGCCATTGAATTGCTCTTGTATAGGGGCGAGCGGATCTGGCTGCGTCCTGGCCTGAGCCACGGCGCTCACGCGGTCGCGTTGCCGGCATATGTCTCTATTTCGCCCCGCGCCGTCCGAAGTCGGGCGCCTCCGTTTCCTGGCCTTCCGCCACGATGGAGCGCCGGATGGCACGCGTTCGCGTGAACAGCTCGAACAGGCCCTCGGCGTCGCCCCATCGGACCATGCGTTGCAGGGCAGCGAGGTCTTCGCTGAAGCGGCCCAGCATTTCGAGCACGGCCTCGCGATTGTTGAGGAACACGTCCCGCCACATGGTCGGGTCGGACGAGGCGATGCGGGTGAAGTCGCGAAAGCCGCCGGCGGAAAACTTGATGACCTCGGAATCGGTCACCTCTTCGAGGTGAGCCGCCGTCCCGACGATATTGTAGGCGATCAGATGCGGGACGTGGCTGGTGATGGCCAGCACCAGGTCATGGTGGTGCGGGGTCATGGTGTCGACCCTGGCCCCGAACGAAAGCCAAAGCTGGCGGACTCGCTCGACCGCCTCCTCGCCCGAGCGGGCGCACGGCGTGAGGATGCACCAGCGGTTGTCGAACATTTCGGCGAAGCCGGCGTCGGGGCCGGAGAATTCCGTGCCGGCCACCGGGTGCGCCGGAACGAAGAAGACGCCCTCGGGGAGGTGCGGCGAGACGGCTTCGACGACCGAAGCCTTCACCGAACCGACATCCGACACGATGGCGCCGGGCCTCAGAAAAGGCGCGATCCGGGCCGCGACCTCGCCGATGACGCCCACCGGGACGCACAGCACGACGTGATCGGCGTCGCGCACGGCCTCGGCCGCGCTGTCGGCGACGACATCCGCCATGCCGAGCGCCCGCACCCGATCAAGGACTTGGCGCGAACTGTCATGCGCGACCACGGTGAGGCCGCTCCGGCGGGACGCCCAGGCGATCGAAGAGCCGATCAGGCCGATGCCGATCACCGCGACCCGGTCGAACAGCTTGGGGGCATCGGCGGTCTGTGGATCAGCCATGCGCCTTGCCCGCCGCCATGAAGCGCGCCAGCGTCTCCACCACAAGCCGGTTCGCTTCCTCGGTGCCGACGGTCAGCCGCAGGTGGTCCGGCAGGCCATAGGCCGAGACGGCCCGTAGCACGAGCCCGTGCGCGCTCAAGAAGCTATCGGCCTCGGCGGCGGTGCGGCCCGGCTTGCGGGGGAAGCGGAGCAGCAGGAAGTTGCCGACGCTGGGCGTGACGTCGATGCCGAGCTTGCCGATGGCGTCGGTCAGCCAGGGCAGCCAGATGGAGTTGTGGGCGGCCGCGGCTTCCGTATGTTCCACGTCCTCGATGGCCGCGATGCCGGCTTCGAGGGCGGGCCCGTTGACGTTGAAGGGGCCGCGAATGCGGTTCAGCGCATCGCACACCGCAGGCGGCCCATAGCACCAGCCGATGCGCAGCGCCGCAAGGCCGTAGATCTTGGAAAATGTGCGGGTCATGACGACGTTCTCGGCCGTTGCCGCGAGCTCGAGACCGGACGAATAGTCGTTGCGCCGCACATATTCGGCATAGGCCGCATCAAGCACCAGGAGCACCGTCGGCGGCAGGCCGGCATGCAGGCGCTTGATCTCGGCGAATGGCAGGTAGGTGCCGGTCGGGTTGTTCGGATTGGCCAGGAACACGGCGCGCGCCTTCGGGCCGACCTTGCCGAGGATGTTGTCGACATCGGCAGTGAGGTTCACCTCGGCGGCCTCCACGGGGGTGCCGCCGGCGGCCTGAATGGCGATGCGCGATACCAGGAATCCGTGAGTGGTGACGATCCCTTCGTCGCCCGGGCCGACGAAGGCGTGTGCCAGCAGGGTCAAGATGTCGTCCGAACCGCAACCACAGACCACGCGCGCCGGATCGAGCCCGTATCGGCGCGCAATGGCGCTGCGCAACCGGGCGGCCGAGCCGTCCGGGTAGAGATCGAGGCGGTCGGCCGAGGCCCGGAAGGCTTCGATCGCCTTGGGCGAGGGGCCGAGCGGCGTCTCGTTGGCCGAGAGTTTGTAGGTCTTCACGCCGGCCGCGGCAGCGCTCTTGCCCGGAACATAAGCCTCGATGCCGAGGACCCCGGGGCGAGGGATCGGGCGAGCGGAAAGGAGGGCTGACATCCTGATGAACTCGGGTCCTTTGATGGCTTGTTGTGTCGGCCTCAGACGGCCGCCAGCGCCGGCATGGCGGGGGTGAAGCCGTATCGGGCCGCGTGGCTGCCGACCTCGGACAGGCGGACGTCGCCGGACACCTCCGCCAGCGCTTGCCGGACCGTGTCGCCGTCGACCTGGCCCGCCACGGCCACGAGAAGCGCCAAGCCGAGATCGTCGGCCGTCTGCTCCAAGATTTCGCCGCCGAGCGCCTCGATCGCCCGCTGCAGGCCGGCCCGCCAACGGTCGACCGAAATGGCATAGACCACGATTTCGCGCGCGGCGCTTGCGGCGGAAGGAAGGGCGACGACGAACACCGGCATGCCGGCCGGGTGGTCGGGCCGTTCAACGAACGGCAATCGCGCGATGATCTTGGGGGCCGCAGGCGGGGCGAGCTTGCGCCACCATGGCCCGGCGCCAGCGCCTGCGTCGAGGCGCAGCAGGCCGAGGTCTCCTGCCGCTTCGGCCACCGCGTCGATCACCGCCGCCGCACCCTGGCAAGGGACGAGCGGCACCGTGAAGCCGAAATGGAACCGCGCCGAATCCCGCATGGACGCGTCCCCGCCGGACACGTCGGCATGCGCAGAATAGGCAGCCTGCACATAGGTGAAGGTCGAGATGATGATGCGCCAGATGCCCTCGACCGTGTCGAGCGGCAGCTGCCCCCGGTGGCGCTCCGCGAGGTGGCGCATCATGGCGGCTTCCCGTTCGGGGCGGAACGCCGAGCCTCCCCCGGCCCGCGCCTTCGCGGTGATGAGGCGGTCGATGATGGTTCCACGCTCGATGAGCAGCTCGTGCATCGCCGCGTCGATTCGATCGATTTCGACGCGCAGGTCGCTCAAGGTCTCTGCCGGCGGGCTGGTCATGGGAAACGAGGTTCGGTCAGGGATCGCGGCCGCAGGCAGCGGCGGCGCTCCTTGTACCGGGAGCCGGCGCTCCTGGCAAAACATTACGGTCGTGCCGGCGGGTTTCCCGATCCCCGCGTTGCATCAGCGACACGCTCGGCGAAATGCGTCGTGCAGTCCACCGGCTTCCGCATCGGAGCCATTGATTTGCCCCAAACGACCGTAGGATATTCATACGGTCGTAGGAATCACGGAGCGAGTCGATGCTGCGCACCAGGATGGCGCTTACCGGAATGGCTTTGAGGGTCGTGTGCCAGGTTGGCGCCTCGGTGGCCGCGACGCTGATCGCCACCGTGATCTTCGCGGCTCTGCCCAAGGCGACTATTCCGGTCGACCGACCAGCCGCGGAATTGACGAGCGGCGGCAAGTTCGCGGCTCGCGTTGCGGGCGCGGAGACGTCCCAAGGGCAGAGCACGGTCGAGCAGCGGGCGGCCCTTCCGGTCATGGCAGAGGCCCCCACTCAGGCCGTCGCGCTCTCGGTTGTCGCTGCTGCCTGGGGCGACACCGCCAAGCCTTTGTCACCCGTCTCGATCGACAAGCCGGCCCGGTCAAGGCTTCGTCTGCCGCTACGCACCGAGGCCCGAGGGTCCGCCGATGCCGGCGCGGGCAACCCGAAGCGGCCGGCCGAGATGGCTGTCGCCGCCCTTGGGTCCAAGCCGACGACAGGGGCCAGCCTCGAAGGCGCCGGCCCCAGAGCGGAGGACGGCATGGTGCCGCGAATCACATCATCTGCGCGCTTCCTTTGGTCGATGGCCTCGTCCGCCGGAGGCTCGCTCCTGTCCCGCATCATTCCGTGAGCCAATGAGGAAGCCCGGGGCGGCAGCCCCGCCACGCAGATCCGGACGACCCGAGACACGACCTACCGAAGCGACGCGTCGCGCCTTGATCGGTGCGGCGATCGCCGTGTTTGGCGAGCGCGGTTACGAGGCCGCCTCGGTGCGCATCATCACGGCGAGGGCCAATGTCAATCAGGGCGCCATCACCTATCATTTCGGCGGGAAGGACGGCCTCTACCGCGAGGTTCTGCGAACCGTGCGGAACGCCTTGAGCGAGCAGCCGCTGCTCGATCTGCGCAGCGTCGAGGCGCACGAGCCCGCTGAAGCGCTCAAGCTGTTCCTGCGGCAAACGCTCGCACCGCTTGCCGAAGGCGCGAAGTTGAAGCGCTATCTCCGGGTCTTTGCCTGGGAACAGTTGAAGCCGACTCCGGTGCGTCGGCGGCTCAGCCGCGAAGAGCCCTTCCCGACCGTGCTTCTCGCCGAAGCCATCGTCCGGCGGTCGCTCCCAACGGCCGAGGCGAAGACCGTCGCGATCGCGACCGCGTGGCTGATGGGGCAGACGACGACGTTCATCCGCGACGCCGAATGGCTGGCGCAACCGCCGCTCGGTTTGAGGTTCGACCGGAATTCCGTCGACGACCTGGTCGAAACCCTTACTTTTTTGTGCCTGAGGGGCCTTGCTTTCCCTGCCGTTAATCCCGATGCGCTAAGCGTGACCCAGGCTCTTGTAGCCCAGGGCGGATGAGGCCATATTTCGGCTATGCTTGGCCCCGATCATTCGAGGCTAAGATTGGGCTCTTATGAAAGCGCTCAAACACCAGAGAGGGATCCCATGTCCGACTTCGACCGCAATGCTACGCTCCGCTATGGCGGGCGTGCAGGCCGAGCCGGCGCCGCCGTCGATCAAGGCCTGCGCTCGTATATGCTCGGGGTCTACAACAATATGGTGCTCGGGCTCGCCCTGACCGGGCTTGTCGCGCTTGGCGCCAACATGCTGGCCGTGACCACCGACCCGAGCCTCGCCGCGGCCCGCTTCGGCAACATGTATTTGACCGGGGTCGGCGTTGCCCTCTACGGCAGCCCGCTGCGCTACGTCGTGATGCTGGCCCCGCTCGCCTTCGTATTCTTTTTCTCCTTCCGAATCGACCGCATGTCGGCCGCTTCGGCGCGCAACCTTTTCCTGGCCTTCTCGGCCGTGATGGGTCTTTCGATCTCGTCGATCCTGCTGGTCTACACCCGACAGTCGGTGTACCTGGCTTTCTTCGAGACCGCGGCGGCATTCGGCGCGCTGAGCCTTTATGGCTACACGACCAAGCGTGACCTTTCGCCGATCGGCTCGTTCCTCGTAATGGGGCTTTTCGGCCTGGTGATCGCGAGCGTGGTCAACATCTTCGTCCACAGCTCCGGCTTCCAGTTCGGCATTGCGATCCTGGCGATCCTGATCTTCTCCGGCCTGACGGCTTGGGATACTCAGAGCATCAAGGAAATGTACTACGAAGGGGATACGCACGAGGTCGCCACGAAAAAGTCGGTGAACGGCGCGCTTCGGCTGTATCTCGACTTCATCAACATCTTCACGGCGCTGATCCAGATCACCGGCAACCGCAACAGCTGATCGGGTCGAACCGAGCGAGAACGGAAAACCCCGGAGCGATCCGGGGTTTTTGCTGTGCGGCTCCGCCAAGCCCTGAGTCCGGACGGCGAGGGGATCGAAGGGCGACGGCTCCGGGCCGAAGCGCTACAGGAGCACCAGTTTCGGTTTTTTCTCCAGCACCTGCAGGACGTGGCGTAATTCGTGCCCGCGCTTCGTGACCAGGCCGGTCGCGGCGACGATCGCATAAGCGCCCTGCCGCAGAGCAAGGCGGGGATCCTTCTCGATGCGAAACAGCGGCACCTCCGAGGTTCGGCGAAAGATGCTGAACACGGCCTTTGAGGTGGTGAAATCGATGGCGTAGTCGCGCCACTCGCCTTCCGCGACCCGTCTGCCGTAAAGGTCGAAGATGTCCCGAAGCTCATGGCGGTCGAAGGATACGACGGCAGCCTCGAGCGCCTTCCCTCCGCTGCCCGTCCGCCGCGGAAAGTCGGCTACGGATCCCGAGCCGTAGCCGAAACTTTCCGCGCTTCGCTGCTTGTCGGGCAGGTCGCCTTCGCTCATCGTGCTTCGCCTCCGAACACTTCGAATCATCGCGCGAAGCGGCTGATCTTTCAAGGCGCATCGCTTCCGCATCTCGTAAGAGAGAAAGATTGGGGGGTGGACGGGGGATTTCCAAGTTTCGCCCTGATGCCGCCCCCGCCGCGCCGTAGTGGACGGCGAAACAGGCGGTGTTGTTCGAGGGTCATGCCCGTCTCGGTTTCGTCAGCCCCCCAGCCCCCGGGATGCGCGCGAGGCCTTTTCCCTTCGTGGGTGCGAACAGCATTTGGACCGGCAAGGAGCTTCCCGCTCCTGCCGGTCTTTTTTGCGACATCGCCCGCCTTGCATCCCGTCGCCCCAGCGTCGATATCTGAGCTGCTTCCAGCGGCTGTTTCGTCGCTCCTTCGGTGCGGGGCCGCGTGGTTTTGCTCCGATCCGGAAGCGCCCTTGGCAACGACCGGTTTCCTGAACGAGGTTAAGCGTTACCCATGAGCGATGCTGACGTAGCAAACGCGCAAGCGCCCAACGGCGCGGGCGCGCCAGAATCCCGCACCTTTCAGGCCGATGTGGCCCGTCTTCTCGATCTGATGGTGCATTCCGTCTACTCGGAGCGGGACATCTTTCTTCGAGAACTCGTGTCCAATGCGGCGGACGCTTGCGAAAAGCTCCGCTACGAGGCGATCGCCCGCCCGCAACTGATCGCCGACGGCGAAGCTTTCGTCATCAAGGTGACCGTCGACAAGGACGCGAAACGTTTGACGGTCTCCGACAATGGTATCGGCATGAGCCGGGGCGACCTCGACTCGGCCCTGGGCACCATCGCCAATTCCGGCACCAAGGCTTTTCTCGACACCCTCGGCGCCGAGGCCGAAGCCGAAAGCGGCAACCTCATCGGCCAGTTCGGCATCGGCTTCTACTCGGCCTTCATGGTGGCCGACGAGGTCGTGGTCGAGACGCGTCGCGCCGGATCGGACGAGGCTTGGCGCTGGGTCAGCGACGGCAAGGGGTCCTACCAGGTTTCGGCGCTCGCACCGGACGAAGCACCGGCGCGCGGCACCCGCGTCACGCTGCACATGAACGACGCGTCTTCGGAGTTCCTCGAGCCATATCGCGTCGAGACCATCATCAAGGAGCATTCGGGTGCTGTCCCGGTCCCCATCGATCTCGTCGAGAAACCCGGCGCGGAGCCGCGGCGCGTCACCGACGGGGCGGCGCTCTGGGCCAAACAGAAGAGCGAGATCAAGCCCGAAGACTACACGGAATTCTACCGCGGGCTCGCCAACCAGTTCGACGAGCCGGCCCTGACCATCCATTGGCGGGCCGAAGGCCGGCACGAGTATACGGTCCTGGCATTCGTGCCCGGTTCGAAGCCCTTCGACCTGTTCGATCCGCAGCGCAAGGGTCGCGCCAAGCTTTACGTCAGGCGCGTGCTGATCACCGACGAAGCCGACCTGCTGCCGGGTTGGTTGCGGTTCGTTCGCCTCGTTGTGGATACGGCCGACCTGCCGCTCAACGTGTCACGCGAAATGGTGCAGCAGAGCCCCATCTTCGCGACCATTCGCAAAGGCGTGACCAACCGCATCGTCAGCGAGTTGACCAAGTTCGCTGAGAACGACGCGGAACAGTTTGCCAAGGTGTGGGAGAATTTCGGCGCGGTGCTGAAGGAGGGCCTCTACGAGGACCCGGAAAAGCGCGATGCCCTGTTCAAGGTGGCGCGCTTCGCCTCGTCCACGCATACAGACGGCGGGCGCACGCTGGCCGAGTATGTGGCGGCGCTGCGGCCGAACCAGACCGCCATCTACTACCTGCTCGGCGACGATGCCAAGCGGCTCGTCGCGAGCCCGCAACTCGAAGGGTTCCGGGCGCGGGGCATCGAGGTTCTGCTGCTGCCCGACGCGGTCGACGCCTTCTGGGTTTCGACGGCGGCCGGCTATGACGGCAAGCCTTTCAAGTCGGTGACCCAGGGCGCAGCCGACATCAAGGCAATCCCACTGGCCGAAGGTGCCGAAGCGGCCAGGTCCGACGATGTCGGGCCCAAGGTCGCCACCTTGCTGGCCTTCATGAAACAGACGCTGGCCGAGGCGGTGGAAGACGTTCGCGCCTCGGACCGACTGTCGGAAAGTCCGGCCTGCTTGATCGCGCCGGAGTTCGGCCCCGACCGCCGCCTGGAACGCATTCTCTCCCATCACGGCAAATTGGGTTCGGGGGGCACCAAACCCGTGCTCGAAGTCAATCCGAATCACCCGCTGGTCATCGCGCTCGGCGAAAAGCTCGCCGCGCAGAATCAAAGGGCGATGGTCGAGGATGCGGCCTGGCTGCTGTTCGATGAAGCACGGATCATGGATGGAGAGATGCCGTCGGATGCTCCAGCCTTTGCGGCCCGCCTCCGCCGCGTCCTCGAAAAGGCGGCGGGATAAGGTTGCCGCGGGTCCCGGTGTGCCCGTGGCCCCCGGCATGACTCCCGAGCTCACCCGCACCCGGGCCCTCCGGTTCGCCACCCGGACCCTGGCGATGGCCGGCATCCCCGAACCGCTGGTCGATGCGCGCATCCTGCTCTGCGCCGCAGCCGAAATCGATCGCGCCGCGCTGGTGCGCGACCCCGACATGCCGCTCGGCCGAGGGGCGGCGGCTTTCGAAGCTTATCTTCTCCGACGCCTGGACCGTGAGCCGGTGTCGCGCATTCTCGGACGGCGGGAATTCTGGGGGCTGGAGCTCGAGGTTACGCCCGCCGTGCTCGATCCCCGGCCCGAAACGGAAACACTGATTGCAGCGGCGCTCGACATCGCCGGCCTGAGCCGGGACCGGCACTGGCGCATCCTCGATCTCGGCACGGGTTCGGGCGCCATCCTGTGTGCGCTGCTGGCCGAACTGCCGGCCGCACGCGGCTGGGCGGTCGACCTGTCGCTCGAGGCTTGCGTGGTGGCGCGGCGCAATCTGACCCGCCACGGCCTCGCGGCCCGGAGCCTCGTCCTGCAAGCCGACTGGGCCGCCAGCCTGTGCGCGCAAACCTTCGACCTCGTCGTCGCCAATCCGCCCTACATCGAAACCGCCGCTCTTGCGGAACTCGACGCCGACGTGCGCGACCACGATCCGGCCCGTGCCCTCGACGGCGGCCCCGATGGCCTCGCGGCCTATCGCGCGATCACCGCGCAGCTCCCGAGGGTCCTCGCCCCCGGCGGGCGCGCTTTCCTCGAGGTCGGTGCCGGGCAGGCCGCCCGAGTCGCCCAATTGCTGCGGAATGCGGGTCTGGAGGCGGCCGACACGTCGCGCGATCTTGCCGGGATCGAGCGCGTGGTGGTGGCGTCACCCGCATAGCGGCTGGCCGCTGCCGCGTGTAGGTCTAAAGGCCCGCCCGCCTCGCTCTTTTGTCTCGTTGGAGTTCTCGATGTTTCTTTCTTCCCGCAACGCCATCGTCACCGGATCGACGAGCGGCATCGGTCTTGCCATCGCCCGCTCACTCGCCAAGCAAGGCGCCGGCATCATGCTGAACGGCTTCGGCGACCCTGCGGGCATCGAGGCGGAGCGCCTGGAGATCGAGAGCGATTTCGGCGTCCGCTGTTTTCATTCGCCGGCCGACATGAGCAAGCCGCAAGAGATCGCGGCCATGATGCGCGATGCCGAGGCAAGACTCGGAACGGTGGACGTGCTGGTGAACAATGCCGGCATCCAGCGGGTATCCCCGATCGAAGATTTTCCGACCGAGGCCTGGGACGCGATCATCGCCATCAATCTGTCGGCGTCGTTCCACACCATTCGGGCGGCAGTGCCCGGCATGAAGGCGCGCCGCTGGGGGCGCATCATCAACACGGCTTCGGCTCACTCGCTGGTGGCCTCGCCGTTCAAAGCGGCCTATGTGGCGGCAAAGCACGGGATCGCGGGACTGACAAAGACGGTGGCGCTGGAGCTTGCCACCTACGGCGTGACGGCCAACTGCATCTCCCCCGGATATGTGTGGACGCCGCTGGTCGAAAAGCAGATCCCTGACACGATGCAGGCGCGCGGGCTGACGCGCGATCAGGTGATCAACGATGTCGTGCTGGCGGCCCAGCCGACCAAGCAATTCGTCACGGTGGAGCAGGTGGCCGCTCTGGCGGTCTTTCTTTGCTCCGACGCGGCCGCCCAGATGACCGGCGCCAACCTGTCGATGGACGGTGGCTGGACGGCGGCGTAGCGATGGCTAACGCAGCCGCCAGACGCTGGTCCGCTTGATATCCGCGTCCTCGAGCGAGCGCGTGACCGGCACCTCATAGGTGGCGATCGGCTCGAGGAGGGTGCGGTCGAGATAGGTCCGGCCGGGGTCGCCGACGAGGACGCGGGCACCTCGGTCGGACAGGCGCTTGAGCCAAGGAAGTACGCGGGCTGCCGTGTCCCGCTCGTAGAAGACATCGGCCGCCAGCACCACGTCCCACCCCTCGTCATGGCCGACCAGGTCGCCGCCGGCCAGCTCGAGCTTCACGCCATTGGCCTCCGCGTTCAGCGGGATGGCGGCCAGCGCAAAGGCATCGATGTCGCTGGCGACGATCCGCGCCGCTCCGGCGCGCGCCGCGGCGATCGCAACCAGACCCGAGCCGGAGGCGAAATCGAGAACCCAGGCGTCGCGCACCGCCTCCGGATGGTCGAGCAGGTAGCGCGCCAGGGCCTGGCCGCCGGCCCAGGCGAAGGCCCAGAAGGGCGGGGGCAGGCCGATGGCCGCGAGCTCGGATTCGGTCTTCTCCCACAGTTCCGTCGCCTCTTCGGCGACATGCAGCCGGAGTTCCGGCGCGTGCGGCACCGGCAGCAATCGGGTCTGCGCCCGGATGAATGAGGTTCGGTCAAGTTCCGGGTGCGTCACGTGGCGATCAGGTCGCGATAGAGCGCGACGAAACTCCCCGCCACGGCATCTGCCGTGAAGCCGTCGAGCGCGCGGGCGCGGGCGGCGCGGCCGAAGCGCTCGACCGCGGCTCGGTCCCTCGCCAAGGCCGCGAAGGCCTCCGCCAGGGCATCCGGGTCGTCCGGAGGCACGACCAAGCCTTCGATGCCGTCGCGTGTGAAGGTGGCGCAGCCCGGCGTTCGCGTGGTCACGACAGCGCGCCCCGCCGCCGCGCCTTCGAGGAGAGAGCGAGGCAGGCCTTCGCCGCCGCGCGAGGGGACGCAGACGACATGGTGGTCCCGCCAAACGGTACGAATGTCCGAGGCTTGGCCATGCCACACGATGCCGGGCTCCGTCGACCAAGACCGCAAGGTTTCGGCCTTGAGAGCGCGCGGGTTCTCGCCATCCGGAGAGCCGAAGAGCGAGAGTTCGACGTCGGCGCCGGCGGCACGGGCACGGCGCAAGGCCTCGACCGCCACATCGACACCTTTCGAGCGGACCATACGGGCCACCACGGCTACTCTGAGAGGAGGGAACGGCGGCATCGGCTGCTCGACCTCGACCGCCGGATCGATGCCGGCGCCGCCCACCACGGTGACGGCCCGCCCGCCCGCCTCCATGCCGAGCAACAGCGGATCTTCGTGGTTCTCGAACACGTAGCGGACCCGTCTGCCGCCGAGCGGCCCCCGCAACGCCAGCCCGAGCAGGCGCCGGGTCAGCTTGGCCTTGGCACCCCGGCTGGCGCCGATCAGGCCGAGTCCGGTTACCGCCTGCACCCGCCGGCGCACTCCGGCGAGCATCGCCGCGACGCCGCCGAGGACGATGAGCCGCACCGAGATGAGGTGGACGATGTCGGGGCGTTCGGCGCGGAACAGTCGGGCGAAATACCCGACATGGCCGACGAGCGCCAGCGGCCCGAAATGGCCGCGCTGGTGCCGCGATGCGATCAGGCGGATGCCCGCCGCCTCGATCCGGGCGGCCAGGGCCGGGTTTCTGATCCGCGTCACGACGCTGACCGAAAAGCCCGCCTCGCGTGCCGCGACGGCCACCGAAAGGAAATGTGAAACGAAAAACCAGTCTTCCGTGGCGACGAAGAGAAGCTTGGGCGAGCGGATCATGCGAGGCGAGGGGCTTCCCGAGCCGTGCGCCGATAGAAGCGCCGGTCGAAGCGGCTAGGAGCCTTGCGGTACCTTTGTCAAGGTCCGGGCTCGTGGCACACGATGTGCCTCTCCAGGTCATTCGGCCAGAACGGAAAGTGTGGCATCAAAGCCGCTTGTCCCGAGCTTGCAAGAATGTGGCGACGGCGAGTCTACATTCGGACCGTGGCTTCTGGTTATGCCACAGTCGATGCTTGAGGGGTGCAGCCCCGTGTGACCGAAAGCGGCACGGTTGCGACTCCGACCCCGAATGATCCCGACGACATTCGCGGCCGCCTGAGCATCAGCCGGGCGTTCTGATCCCTTCACCCTCGCCTTCGTGTTGCAAGCCCGGGCTTGCGTTCCGGGGATGTCTGTGTCTCCCGAATCACGTGGTACCATTCGTGGTTTCCACGCTTCGGAGGTCGGCCCATGGCGGAGAATCCATTTTTGTTCTCTCGGGAACTGAAACAATTCCGTGACTTCGCGCTGAAGGGCAACGTGATCGACCTCGCTTTCGCGGTCATCATCGGGGCCGCTTTCGGCAAGATCGTCGACAGTCTCGTCAAGGACATCATCATGCCGATCATCGGCATGGTCGGCAGCGCCGACTTCTCGAATTACTTCGTCCCTCTCAGCCGCAACGTGACGGCGACCAATCTGTCCGACGCGCAAAAGCAGGGAGCTGTCCTGGCTTGGGGAAGCTTTCTGACCTATCTGGTCAATTTCCTGATCGTCGCGGCGGCCTTGTTCGTGATCTTCAGGCTGGTCCGTGCTTTACGACAGCGAATGGCGGCCGAACCGACGCCGATCGTGGCCCCAAGCCGGGAGGAGGTCCTTTTGGCCGAAATCCGCGATCTTCTCGCGCAAGGCCCGCCATTGAACCCGCGAAGGTAGATCGATGTCTTTCATCGAAGCTCGGGCGATCCTCGAGCCGATCGAATCCTCTCAAGAGGCCGAGGACTTCTTGCGAGACCTACGTCCCGAGGTTCTGGTGCTGCCGGAAAGCGGGATCGTCGAGGTGTTCAACTACGGACGGAACCGGCAAGGTCTGATTCCGCTCTGGGTGGGCGAAGGGGATCTGCCGACGCCAGACTTCATCTGCGAGGCTGCGACCCGCTCGCTTGCGGCGGGCGAAACCTTCTACACGTACCAGCGTGGGGTGCCCGAACTGCGGCAAGCCATTTCGGACTACATGAGGCGTGCCTACGGGAGCCCTTTCATCGGCGGCTTCGTTCCGTTCTCCCCCGAACGGTTTTTCGTCACGAACGGCGGGATGCACGCCTTGCAGATCGCCATCCGGATGGTGGCGGGGTCGAATGACGAGATCCTCGTGCCGACGCCGGCCTGGCCGAATTTTTTCGGGGCCATCATCGCAGTCGGCGCGAGCCCGATCGACATACCCATGTGCTTCGAAGGGACGGGCGCCGCCTGCCGCTGGTCCCTCGATCTCGATCTGATCGCGAGGTCGATCACGCCGCGGACGCGCGCCGTCGTGGTCAATTCGCCGTCCAATCCGACAGGGTGGATCGCCACGCACGCCGATATCGAGGCGCTGCTCGCCCTCGCGCGCCAGCACGATCTTTGGATCATTGCCGACGAGATTTACGGCCGCTTCGTCTACGAGAGTGACCGTGCCCCGTCGTTCCACGACGTGATGGACGCGTCCGATCGCGTGCTGTTCGTCCAAACGCTGTCCAAGAACTGGGCCATGACCGGCTGGCGCATCGGCTGGCTGGAAGCTCCGCCGGAACTCGGGTCCATCATCGAGAATCTGGTCCAATATTCGACCTCCGGAGTCCCGGTTCCGCTCCAGCGCGGGGCAACGGTGGCGCTGCAACAGGGCGAGGACACCGTCGCCTCGCAGATCGACCGAGCGCGAGTAAACCGCGACCTGCTGTGTGAGGTGCTCGGGCACAACGCCCGCATCAGCTTCGCCCGGCCCGAGGGCGCCTTTTATCTCTTCTGCAAGGTCGAGGGTGCGGTCGAGAGTCGAGGCCTGGCCTTGCAGCTCGTGGATCAGGCCGGCATCGGCGTCGCGCCGGGATCGGCGTTCGGCAGCGGGGGCGGGAATTTCGTACGCCTGTGCTTCGCCCGCAAACGCGAGGACATGGTCGAGGTCGCGCGCCGCTTGGAGCGGTGGCTCGGAGGCTTGGGCGGCGGCTCTGCCGGGCCCAACCTTTGACGATACCCACGCCCGCCGGTCTGCAGCCAACTATTCGGCCGCGATGGCGGCGTAACGGGCCGCGATGGCGGCGTAACGGGCCGCAGTTGGCAGGCCGAGACGCTGCCAGACGTCGGCGAGAGCTTCTGCCAACGCGTCGATCTGCGACTCGCTATGGAACGGGGTGGGCGTGATCCGAAGGCGCTCGGTATCGCGTGCCACCGTCGGATAGTTGATCGGCTGGATATAGATCCTGTGCCGCTCCAACAGCATGTCGCTAGCAGTCTTGCACAATTCCGCATCGCCCACGAACACCGGGACGATATGCGAGTGGTTCGGCATCACGGGCAGGCCCGCTTTCGTGAGAGCGATTTTGGTGCGGGCCACGCGTGCTCGATGCAGCGCCCTTTCCTCACCAGACACCTTCAAATGCCGTACGGCCGCCATCGCCGCAGCCGCAACCGCAGGGGGCAACGCCGTCGTGAAGATGAAGGAAGGTGCATAGCTGCGGATGGTATCGATCAGGACGGAATCGGCCGCTATGTAGCCGCCAAGCGAGCCGAAGCCCTTGGCGAGCGTTCCCTCGATCACGTCGATCTCGGCCATCATGCCGTCGCGCTCGGCAATGCCGCCGCCGCGCTCGCCATACAGCCCGACAGCATGCACTTCGTCGCAATAGGTCATGGCGTCGTAGCGTCGCGCCAGATCGACGATCTCGGCGAGCGGGGCTATGTCGCCGTCCATCGAATACAGGCTTTCGAAGACGATCATCTTGGGGCGGCCCAATCCCGCCGCTTTGAGCAGCGCTTCCAGATGCACCAGGTCGTTGTGCCGGAAGATTTGCTTCTCGCAGCCCGAGCGCCGGATACCCTCGATGATCGAATTGTGGTTCCATGCGTCGGATAGCATCAAGCCTCGCGGCATCAGGCTGCCGAGCGTCGAAATCGCCGCGAGATTGGAGACCCAGCCGGACGTGAACGCCAAAGCGGCTGGTTTGCCGTGCAAGTCGGCGAGTTCCGCCTCGAGTTGGACGACCGGATGGCTGTTGCCGGAGATGTTGCGCGTGCCCCCGGCCCCCACGCCGTAGCGTGCCGCGGCGTCGCGCATAGCTTCGACGACGTCGGGGTGGCGCCCCATGCCGAGATAATCGTTGGAGCACCAGATCAGCACATCGACGGCTTGCCCGTCCCGACGCCAGATCGCACGGGGAAAGCGGGCGGCGTCGCGTTCGAGATCCGCGAAAACCCTGTAGCGCCGTTCTTCCCGCAAACGCGCCAGCGCCTCATCGAAGAATTGGCGATAATTCATGCGGACACCTTACCGACTCCCGCATCCTCAATCCACTGAACGCCGCGCCCATCCGTTCGGAACGCCGCCGCTGAAGTGCCAGATCGGCTCTTGAAACGCCAGTGCTCATGGCACCCGCAACTCGGCTAGGCACCGAGCGCATGGGTCAGTCGCCTCTAAGGCCGATCCCCTGCTTCCATCTGATGGAACAGCCAACGCTCATGTAATCAGCTTCTAGAGCGTGATGGCGCTGATGTGAATCGGGGTTCCCAACTTGGTCGGTTT
>JBBPYT010000431.1:0-16417 GCA_038199665.1 Hyphomicrobiales bacterium | reverse complement strand
GGCGCTGCCCCGTGCTCGCTCATCATACAAATGAGGTAAGGCAAAGCCGCCCTCTCGCTAACGCTCGACCCGCGGCACCCCAAGGGGGACCCCGCCGCGGGCACGGGCCGGGCAGCGCCTGCTAGGGCTGGCCGCGGCCACGGGGCTGGGACTGGCGCTGGCGGCGGTGCAACTTAGCACCTTCGTCGATCTCTTGCTACGTAGCGCGGCGCTGGGCACGCGCTCGTTTGGGAGCAGCACGTTTAATCTGGGGAATACGCTGCTGCATCTCGTGGTGTTGTTCATCCCCAACTTCACCGGCACACCCGACGAGAATAACTACGGGGTGCCGCTGACCATCGCCAACTTCAACGAGCAGTGCAAGCTGTCGGTCCAGCGCTACACGCAGGATTGGGAGTGGTACGTCAATCGGGCCGCCCGCTGGGTCAGCTTCAACAACGCCTATCGCACCATGGACAAGAGCTTCATGGAAAGCGTGATCTGGGCCTTCAAGACGCTGTGGGACAAGGGCCTCGTCTACGAAGGCTACCGGGTCGTGCCCTATTCCTGGGCCGTACAGACGCCGCTGTCGAATTTCGAGACCCGGCTCGACAATAGCTACCGCGAGCGCACCGATCCGGCGCTGACGGTCGCGTTCCGGCTGAAGCCAAGAGACGGCGACCCCGGCCCGCTGCGCATCCTGGCCTGGACCACGACGCCTTGGACCCTGCCCTCGAACCTGGCGCTCGCGGTGAGCCCGGCGCTCGACTACGTCGCGGTCTTCAAGGACGGCGACCATTGGATCATGGCGGCCGCGGCGCTCGAGCGCTACCGGCGCGAATTCGGCGACGCGGAGGTGGTGCGCACCTTTGCGGGGAGCGAACTCGTGGGCCGCACCTACGAGCCGCTGTTCCGCTATTTCAAGGACACGGAAGGCGCTTTCCGGGTGCTCGGCGGCGACTTCGTCACCGCGGATGACGGCACCGGCATCGTCCATATGGCGCCGGGCTTCGGCGAGGACGATCTCGCGGCCTGCCAGGCCGCCGGCATCCCGGTGGTGGTCCCCGTCGACGAGGCCGGCCGGTTCACCGCCGCCGTGTCCGACTACGAGGGCCAGAACGTCATCTACGAGGGCAATCCGAGCATCATCCGCGACCTCAAGGAGCGACGCGACGGCACGGTGGTGCGCCACGACCAGGTGCTGCACTCCTATCCGCATTGCTGGCGCACCGACGAGCCGCTGATCTACAAGGCCATCAATAGCTGGTATGTGGCGGTAAGCCGCTTCAAGGACCGCATGGTGGAGCTCAACCAGGGCATCAGCTGGACGCCGTTCCATGTCCGCGACGGCGCCTTCGGCAAGTGGCTCGAGAATGCGCGCGACTGGAACATCTCGCGCAACCGGTTCTGGGGCGCCCCGATCCCGGTCTGGCAAAGCGATGACCCCGACCATCCCCGCATCGACGTCTACGGCTCGATCGCCGAACTCGAACGCGACTTCGGCGTCAAGGTCGAGAACCTGCATCGGCCGACGGTCGACGATCTCGTGCGGCCCAATCCGGACGACCCGACCGGCCGGAGCATGATGCGCCGCGTGCCGGACGTGCTCGATTGCTGGTTCGAGTCGGGCTCGATGCCCTTCGCCCAAATGCACTATCCGTTCGAGAACAAGGAGCGGTTCGACCAGAACTTTCCGGGCGACTTCATCGTCGAATATGTGGCCCAGACGCGCGGCTGGTTCTACACCATGATGGTGCTCTCGACCGCGCTCTTCGACCGGGCACCGTTCCGCAACTGCATCTGTCACGGCGTGGTGCTCGACGAGAACGACCAGAAACTCTCCAAGCGCCTGAAGAACTATCCCGACCCGGTGGAGGTCTTCTCCACCTACGGGGCGGATGCCTTGCGCTGGTACATGATGTCCTCGCCGCTGATGGCGGGCGGCGATCTCGCCATGGCCAAGGACGGCAAGGACATCGGCAAGGCGACGCGGCCGGTGATCCTGCGCCTGTGGAACGCTTTCGTGTTCTTCACGCTCTACGCCAATATCGACGGCGTCAAGGCGAGGCTGTCCGCCGACAGCACGGACGTGCTCGACCGCTACATCCTGGCGAAAGCGCGGGACATGATCGAGGCGATCCAGGCGCGCCTCGACGTGTTCGACATCCCCGGCGCCTATGACCAGGTCAATCCGTTCATCGAGGCGCTGAACAACTGGTATATCCGCAACCGGCGCTCGCGCTTCTGGTCGAACGACGATATCGCCGACAAGCAGGCGGCCTACGATACGCTCTACACCTGCCTGACCCTGACCTGCCGGGCCTTGGCGCCGCTCATGCCGCTGATCGCCGACAAGATCTACACGAGCCTCACGGGAGAGGCCTCGGTGCATCTCAGCGATTGGCCGGACATCGCGACGCTGGCCGCGGCGCCGGACCTCGTGCGGGAGATGGATCTGGCCCGCGACGTGTGCTCGGCGACCCTGACCGTCCGCGAGGATACGCGCCGGCGGGTGCGTCTGCCGCTGAGCAAGCTCGTCGTCGCGCACCCGGACAGCGCCATCCTCGAGAGCTACAAGGCGATCATCGCCGAGGAAGTGCACGTCAAGGCGGTGGAGCTTTCGACCGACGTGGCGGCCTATGGCTCGCGGGAAATCAAGGTCGACCCGTCGCTTGGCAAGACCTACGGAGCCAAGATGAAGGCCGTCTTCGCGGCCCAGCGCTCGGGCGACTGGCGTATGCGCGACGACGGCCGTGTCGAGATCGGGGAGCTGATGCTCGAACCCGGTCAGTTCGACATGCGGATCAAGACGCCCGAGGGGGTCGCGGCCCAGCCTTTCGACCGTGGCCGGGGCGTGGTGGTGCTCGACGTCACGGTGACGGAGGAATTGCAGGCGGAGGGCTGGGCCAGGGATGTGGTTCGCCTCATCCAGAATGCCCGCAAGGACGCCAATTTCAACCTGACCGACCGCATCAGCGTCGCCATCCAGGCGCACGGCGCGCTGCGGAGCGCCATCCAGGCGCATCGCAGCACCATCCAGAGCGACACGCTGGCGGTTCACCTCGCCGTCGATTCCGAACTGCCGAAGGATGCCGACGGCGTCACGGCCGACACGCTCGACGGCAACGATCTGCGGCTCACGGTGGCACGGGCGAGCGCCGCGTGAGTCGCGCCGGCGGCTCAGGCGCGCAACACCGGATCGGACTCACCAAGCCCGCACACGGTGCAACTTGACGGTCCGAGACATCGAGCGGCGGGCCGGACTCGTCCCGCTCTATGCCCGGATCCTCGGAGGACGATCTCATGGGTGAGCTCTCCGAAGCGTTGTGCCCCGGCAACACGCCGCTTTCGTCCTGGCGGTCGATCTTCTTCGGCGTCGGCGCCAGGCTCGACCCCGCCTGCCGCGCCGCGGTCGAAGCCGCCGCCCGCACCGTTGCGACGATCGTGGAAAGGGGCGAGCCGGTTTATGGCGTGAATACCGGGTTCGGCAAGCTCGCGAGCGTCCGTATCGACGCGGCCGATCTCGAAACCCTGCAGCGCAACATCGTGCTGTCGCATTGCGCCGGCGTCGGCGAACCCCTGCCGGCCGATGTCGTGCGGCTGATGATGGCGTTGAAGCTGGCAAGCCTGGCGCAGGGCGCTTCGGGCGTCCGTTGGTCGACGATCGAGGGGCTGGCGGCGTTCCTCGACAAGGGTCTCGTTCCGGTGATTCCCGGGCAAGGATCGGTCGGCGCGTCGGGCGACCTGGCCCCGCTGGCCCATTTGGCGGGGACGCTGATCGGGGTCGGCGAAATCTTCCTCGAGGGCCGACGCCTGCCGGCCGCCCGCGCCCTATCCCAAGCGGGACTGACGCCTTTGGTGCTTGGCCCGAAGGAAGGGTTGGCGCTGCTGAACGGTACCCAAACCTCGACGGCGCTAGCGCTCGCGGGCCTGTTCCGCGCCGAACGCGTGTTGCAGGCGGCGCTCGTGACGGGAGCCTTGAGCGTCGATGCCGCAAGGGGCTCGGATGCGCCTTTCGATCCGCGCATCCAAAAGCTGCGCGGCCATCGCGGCCAGATCGAGGTCGCAGCGACCCTGCTGACCTTGCTCGAGGGCAGCGCCATCCGCGCCTCGCACAAGGTTGGCGACCAGCGCGTGCAGGACCCCTATTGCCTGCGGTGTCAACCTCAGGTGACCGGCGCCTGCCTCGACCTGCTGCGGCAGACCTCGCTCACCCTCGAGATCGAGGCCAACGGTGTCTCCGATAATCCGCTGGTGTTTTCCGGCACGGGCGACGTCATCTCCGGCGGGAACTTCCACGCCGAGCCCGTGGCTTTCGCGGCGGATATGATTGCCATGGCACTATGCGAGATCGGCTCGATCGCCGAGCGGCGCGTCACCCTGCTGACCGACCCGGCTCTATCCGGCCTGCCGGCTTTCCTGACGCCGAAGCCGGGGCTGAACTCGGGCTTCATGATCGCCCAGGTCACGGCGGCGGCGCTCGTTTCCGAGAACAAGCAGATGGCTTTTCCCGCGAGCGTCGACTCCATCCCAACCTCGGCCAACCAGGAAGACCACGTATCCATGGCGGCGCACGGTGCACGGCGGCTGACCGCCATGGCGAGGAACGTCGCGGTCGTGATCGGTATCGAAGCCCTGGCGGGCGCGCAGGGCTGCGATTTCCACGCCCCGCTCCGCTCGAGCGGAAGGCTGGAGAAGGTCCGCGCTCTCATCCGCTCCAAGATCCCGATGCTGGAGAACGACCGCTATTTCGCCAGCGACATGGAGGCCGCAACCGACCTCGTCGTCTCCGGGCAGCTCGCCTCGGCGGCGGGTTTCGACCTGTTGCCGAGGCTTGAGGGTCGCCGGTCATGATCGCGGCGGCGCCGTTCTGGCAATCCGGCCCGCATTGCCGATGCCTGCTTCGGCCCTGCAACACGCAAAGGTGAGAAACCCATGTCGCGCCTGGACAATGCCCGAACCATCCGCGCCCCGCACGGCACGGAACTCAGCGCCAAGAGCTGGCTGACCGAAGCCCCGCTGCGCATGCTGATGAACAACCTCGATCCGGATGTCGCCGAAAAGCCGGGCGAACTGGTCGTCTACGGCGGCATCGGCCGAGCGGCACGCGATTGGGAAAGCTTCGACCGCATCGTTTCGGCACTCAGACAGCTGGAGGCCGACGAGACCCTGCTGGTACAGTCAGGCAAGCCGGTCGGCATCTTCCGTACCCACGCCGACGCCCCGCGCGTGCTGATCGCCAACTCGAATCTGGTGCCGCACTGGGCCACCTGGGAGCATTTCAACGAGCTCGATCGCAAGGGCCTGATGATGTACGGCCAGATGACGGCCGGTTCCTGGATCTACATCGGCACGCAGGGCATCGTGCAGGGCACTTACGAAACCTTTGTCGAAATGGGCCGCCAGCACTACGGCGGCGACCTGTCCGGCCGATGGATCCTCACCGCCGGCCTCGGCGGCATGGGTGGGGCGCAGCCGCTCGCCGCCACCATGGCTGGGGCCTCATGTCTCGCGATCGAATGCCAGGCGAGCCGCATCGAGTTCCGGCTGCGCACCGGCTACGTCGACGTCAAGGCCAAGGACCTCGAGGACGCCCTGCGCCGGATCGAAGGCGCTTGCCGCGACAAGAAGGCGCTGTCGGTGGCGCTGCTCGGCAACGCGGCCGACGTCCTGCCGGAACTCATGCGGCGCGGCGTCAGACCGGATTGCGTCACCGACCAAACCTCCGCCCACGACCCGATCAACGGCTATCTGCCCCAGGGCTGGACGGTGGACGAATGGGAACGCCGGCGCGAGACCGATCCGTCCGCCGTCGCCAAAGCCGCCAAGCACTCGATGGCGAAGCACGTCCGGGCCATGCTCGATTTCTACAAGGCGGGCGTGCCGACGGTGGACTATGGCAACAACATCCGGCAGGTGGCGCTGGACGAGGGCGTCGCGGACGCCTTCTCGTTCCCGGGCTTCGTGCCGGCCTATATCCGGCCGCTCTTCTGCCGCGGCATAGGGCCGTTCCGCTGGGTCGCCTTGTCGGGCGACCCCGAGGACATCTTCAAGACCGACGCCAAGGTCAAGGAGCTGCTGCCCGACAACAAGCCGCTGCATCGTTGGCTCGACATGGCGCGGCAGCGGATCAGGTTCCAGGGCCTGCCGGCCCGCATCTGCTGGGTGGGTCTCGGCGACCGGGACCGCCTGGGCCTCGCCTTCAACGAGATGGTCGCGAAGGGCGAGGTCAAGGCGCCGATCGTCATCGGCCGCGACCATCTCGATTCGGGCTCGGTGGCCTCCCCCAACCGGGAGACCGAGGCCATGAAGGACGGTTCCGACGCGGTATCCGACTGGCCGCTGTTGAATGCCCTGCTCAACACCGCATCGGGCGCGACCTGGGTATCGCTGCACCACGGTGGGGGCGTCGGGATGGGCTTTTCCCAGCACGCCGGCGTCGTTATCGTTTGTGACGGGACGCCGGAGGCCGCCAGGCGCATCGGGCGCGTCCTGTGGAACGACCCTGCGACGGGCGTCATGCGCCATGCCGACGCGGGCTACGAGAGCGCCATCGATTGCGCTCGGCAGAACGGCCTCGATCTGCCCGGCATTCTGCGATGACGTCCAACCCGAGGGCGAACACGAAGCCGCGGTGACGCCGATCGTTTCGACCCGGCGACGGGCGGTTGCGCGGGGCTGCGCCGGCCAAGGCGGCCCCAAGACCGCCGGGCTACAGGCCGACCGGACACTTGAATTCACGCAGCGCCGGCAGCGTCAGCGGGTTGGCGGTGGCAGCCGCGGCGAACTGATAGGACACTTCCTTGCCCTCGATGACGAAGCTCGCGATGACTTTGTCGCCCTGGTTCAGCACGGATGCCGCATCGAGCATCCGGAGCAGCGACCACGCGCCGGTCCGCTCCATGCTGACGCTCTTGGCAAAGAAGCCGAGGTCGAGGGTGATCGCGGTCCGGTCCGCGCCCGCTCCGGGCCAGGTGAGTGCGGCAGGCGCTTTGCTCCCGCGCTCGCTTGTGACGCTGGCCGCCCCGATGTCGAGCTTGGCGCTGTTAGCGTCGCCGCTGAGCGTCAGCGGCGTCACGGTCAGGCTGACCGAGGGTACGTTGCCGCCCGTCGGGAAGAAGGCATCGCGGATGGCTGCGGCCTGCTGGAAGGCCAGCAGGGTCGGCGCCGTCAGGCCTCGCCCGAGCCGTGACTCGGGCCGCCCCGCCCACTGCGGCTGCGACTGATCGACCAAGTTGGCGAGCGAGCGCGCAAAGAACTGGTCCATGACGCCGTTCGGCCCGAACAGACGGCCGAAGTCGCCCATCGCGACGTCGCGTTCGCTGGCCTTGGTGAACGGGTAGCGGTCGTTGACGATCTGCTGGCACACGCGCGTCACCTGATCGCCGAGCGCCTGGGCAAGCTGGCGCGCCGACGCGCTGCTCACGTCGCCCTCGAATTCGTCCGCTGCTCCGCGTAGCATTTCGGCAAAAGGCGAGGGCAGCCGTGACGCATCGCCCCTGAGATTGGCGACCTGCGGCACCAGGGCCGCATTGGCCTGCGCGGCCTGCGAGGGGTTCGCGGCGGCGATCGCCAGCGTCTGCGCGATGTCCCCCAGCGCCTGCAGCAGCGTGTCGATGGCCCGGCGACCGGGCTCGCCCTCGACGACGATCTGGAACGGCTTGAACTTCGCCTCGATGGCGGCGCCAGGGATGTCGTCGGCCGCGCTTGCGGCAGCCTGCACCCCGGCCGGCGCCGCGGCGGTTCCGCCTGCCACCGGCAGAGCGCTCAAGGCCTTTGCGCTGAGGTCGGCCACGACAGCGGCCGCCCTGCCGCCCTTCGGCGCGGGGGGTGCCCCAGGAGCGGGCGGGGCACCGCGGTCACGCGTCAGCTCGGTCTCGTCGCGGATCGATTCGAAGATCTGCTTGATCGGCGAGGTCGGCGCGGCGGCCGCCGCCAGGGCGATGAATTTCGGCTTGTCCGCCGTGAGCGAGCGCAGTTTCACTCTGCCGAGTGCTTTCTGCCAGGCTTCGATGAAGCCCTGCGTATAAAGCCTCGAGAGATCGCGGTAGAGCGTGGCATATTGCGCCTGAACGGCGCTCTGCTCGCCGATCGCGCCGAGCACCCATTGGTCGCGCGCCACCTGCTCGCCCGCTTGGCCGAGCTTGTCGATAAAGGCATGCTGGAAGCCGTCGTAGGTATAGAAATACGGGACGCGCAGACTTTCGAGGTCCTGGCTGCCCGCCGCTTCGAACACGAGGGCAGCATCCGGCCCCCCTCCGCGCGCGGCGCTCCAGTCGAGTTGCGTCGAAATGCTGGCCTGCGAGCGCAGGGTCTGGAAGGCGCGCTCCGCGACGCTGAGACGCGCCAGCGTGCGTTGAATGTCCTCGACGAGCGGGCCGTTGAGCGACACGAGCGGCAGCCCGTCAAGGTCGAGCAGGGCCGACAGATGATCTTCCAGCGCGCGTCGCCCGCTCGCATTGGCGGGGCCGGGGAACAGGTTTTCTGCCCAGTCGCGGCGCATCCAGGCTTCCACCAGCTCCCGGTCCAGCTTCGCCTGGCCGCCGAGCATCAAGTAGACCTTGAGCGCCTCGTAAAGAAAAGCGGGATTGTTGCGATCGGCTTCGAGCTGCTCCTCGAGGCGAAAAAGCAGGCGCGGCCGCAGCATTCGCTCCAGTGCCGTATCGTAGGTCGCCTCGGCCGAAGAGCGCAGCCGCCCGGCTTGGCTCAGCCCGAAGCGGGCCGCCAGAGGCGTGGTCGCGTCCCGGTTGGCGTAGCCGGCCGGCAGGTAGCGCAGCTTGTGCAGCAGCGGCAGGATCCTGGCGAAGTCCCGCTCGGTGATCAGCGTTTCGCCGATGACCGGCTGTGCCACAGTACGGTAATCCGAGAGGGCGCTTTGCGTCGCGACGATGAGTTGTGAGTTGCGCAGGTAGCTCGACCACCAGAGCGCCGCCAGCGCCAGCGACAGCACCGCAAGCGCCGCAAAGGTCACGGAACTCAGCACGGCCGACCGCCGGATCGCCACCCGGTTGGTCGATACCCAGCCGGCCTCGGGGAAGACCACCTTCTCCAGGAGGTCCGAGATGAAGAAGCTCTTGCCGAGGTTCGAATAGGTCGGCATGGCCTCGCCCGCCGGAAAGCTCGACGCCATGGCGGTGATGAGCTGATCGAACGGCGTGCCTTTCTGCGTGCCGGAAGTGAAGTAGAAGCCGCGCAGCGTCGCGTTGGCGTGAAACCGCGTCGGTTCGAACACCAGATTGAGGAAGTCCATCACGGGAGCCTTGAGCGATGCCATCTGGGCTGGCAGCCCGAAGAGCTTCACGCGTGCCGCGGGGGTCGGCTCCGCCTGCAGCCGATCGGGCATCTGGGCGTTCAACCGTTCCACCAGCGCGTCATATTCGACGGGCGCTTCCGCCACCATGTTGCGGGTCTTGTCCTCGCTCCTGAAGGTCGCACCCCAGACCATTCGGCGATCCGCCTCATCGAGGTCGGCGAAAGCTTCGCGGAAGCCCGCTACGAGGTCCGCCTTGGTGAGAAGCACATAGATGGGAAAGTCGACCCCGAGGGTCCGGTGCAGCTCGAGCAGGCGCTTGCGAACCACCGCCGCATAGGCCTGAAGGCCATCCCGGCCCATCGTGAGGAGATCCTCGACGCTCGCCGCGACCAACACCCCGTTGATCGGCTGCTGCGGCCGGTTGCGCTTCAGCAGATCGAGAAAGCCCAGCCAGGAGGCGGCATCGTTCTCGGCATCGGTGTCCTGCGTCGTATAGCGGCCCGCCGTATCGATCAGGACGGCGTTTTCGGTAAACCACCAGTCGCAATATCGGGTGCTGCCCGACCCGGCCACCGCCGATGGGGTACCGCCGGCGCTGAGCGGAAACTTCAGGCCCGAATTGATGAGCGCCGTTGTCTTGCCCGAGCCGGGCCGCCCGATGATCATGTACCAGGGGATCTGGTAAAGGTAGTCATGGCCAGCCCCCTTCGTGCCGCGAAGGGTCGCCAGCGCGTCCATCATGGCTTTGCGCAGAGCTTCGGCATCGGATTCGCCGCCCCGCGCCTCGAGCATGGCCTCTTCCAGCCTTTGTGCCGCGATTCTGCGGCGGTAGGCCTGGAAGGCTGCGGCCAGCACGGCCAGCCCCACGATGAACAGAATGCACGAGAGGCGCACGCCGATGCCGCCGAACGGGCGCAGGCCGCCGATCTCCAGGAGAGGTCCCACGAACCAGACGAGCGCCGCGAGCAGGATCACGCCAACCACGGTCAGCACGATCTGCAGCCAAGCCGCGACTTTGACCCCTTTGAACACCCGTGGCTCCCTTTCCCGGAAGGACCGGTCCGATGTCATGGCAAGGCGATGGCAACCCGGCGAGCCTGCTCGACCCCTAATCGACGCGCTGGATACTGATTTCCACGCGCCGGTTCAGTGCCCGACCTTCGGCGGTGTCGTTGGTCGCCACGGGGAAGTCCGCGCCGCGGCCTTGCACCTGTAGGCGGTCGGGCTGCGATAGCCCGCGCCTCAGAACCGCCGCGACCGCCTTGGCGCGGGCCAGGGACAGGTCGAAGTTCGACGCGAACTTGATCGTCTTCAAAGGCGAATTGTCGGTGTGGCCGGTCACCTTGATGGGGCCGGTTTCCTGGTCGAGCATGGCGGCGAGGCGCACTCCCACAGCATCGAATGCCGGGTTCACCTGTGCATCGGCCGAGGCGAAGAGCCCGACATTCCCCAGCCTGACGATGATCTGGTCGCCGGTCTGCTGCACCGTCACCTTCCCGTCGGCGATGTCGGGGGCGAGCGCCTGCCGCACGCGCACGAGCTGCTGCGACCTCGCGACCGGCGGTGGCGGGGGTGCAAATACGCGGCGCTGGATCGACACGTCCGAGGATGGATGGATCGTCGCTGCAAAATGCGCCGCAGCGTCGGACGCATTGGCGAGCAGCGTTCGGAAGGTGAGGTAAAGCGCGAAAAGCAGGACGCCCAACACCGCCGTGACGGTCCAGACGGGAATTTGGAAGCGCAACCCATAGGGCGCGATCGGCTTGCCCTGCCAATGCGGCGACAGGGTAGGATCCGCCTTCCGAATGCGCCGCAGCGTCTCGTAGAGGCTGCGTTGAATCTGCTGCAGCGCCGCGGCATTGCCTCCGGACGTCCGGTGCATCCCCTGAAAGCCGAGGTTCATGCAGGCGTGCTGCAGCTCGAGCAGCAGGTAGTTGGGACTCGGGTCCATCTTCAGGCGATCCAGTTCCCTAAAGAATTGGATGCCGCCGTTCCGCTCGCCGAAAAACTGGCTCAACATGCTGTATTGCGTCCAGACATGCTGGTCGCCGGGGATGTTCTGCACGATGTCGTCGGCGGTCGCGCACAGGATGTATTTGGCGGTTCGTACCTGCTCATCCGGAATGCCGGCCGCCCGAATGTCCCTCTCGAAATCCACGATCGCGTCGGCCACGTCTTGCATGAGGTCGGAGGCAGGGGCGTCGATCAGCGCGATCTGCAGGCTGCCGAGGGTCAGCAGAAGCGGCGCCGCGGCCCGCATGATCGGATTTTGATTCGGCACCACCATCTGATGTCGGCGGGCCAGCACCGGCACGGCAGCGCCGGCACTCGCCGCCGCGGCCCGGCGCTGCGCGGGGTTCGGGCCGGATGCGCGGGATGCGGCCCAGTCGTCGCCGGGCGCGGACGCCGGCGTTCCGCCCGCCGGTTGCCGATCCCCCTCGTCCACCGGGGCATGCCGCCGCCGCCGCGAACCTGGGACGATCATGGTCCGGTCGCTGTGGTCCGGAGGCTTGTACGTTCGATCCCCGTCGCTCATGAACGATCTCGCGGGATGGCCCACAAGTCGAGCTGCAATTCGGGCCAATCGCCCGAGAAGTGCAGGCCGAGCGAACTCGCCGTGCTGAATTCCGGCCAGAGCGGCGAGGTCCTGTCAAGGGCGAAATAAACGTGGTCGACCACCGCCCTGATGAGCGGCGGCGGGGTCGGCAGGTGGATCAGGCTCACGCCGGGTAGATGCGCGTGAACGATCTCGTTCATCTTGGTGCTCGGTCCAACCTTCAGAAGATTGGGGAACCGGGTCTGGATCTCGCCGAGCGGTCGGCGCGCCGACACTTCCAGAACGAAGCTCGCCGTGCGGAACAGATTGCGGTCGCGGATCGGCGAGACGAAGGCATTGGGGGCGCGCTCGATCAGGTCGAGCCGGATGGCGCGGCGGCCGAACTGCGCGCTCAGGAAATCCTGGATGTCGCGCAGCAGCGGCGCGAACGTATGTTCGAGGCTGTCGTGGTCGTAAGCCGGATAGTCCGGGGCGCGTCTCTCGGGCGACGCGAAGGTGGCGAGCTCCCCGGCGATCTGCAGCAAGAGTTCGAACAGCCGCTCCGGGTGGATGTAGCGCGACCGGCGGAAGTGCTTCAGCACCGGCACATGCCGATTGAGAATCTGCAGCATGAAATAATCGGCGCTTTGCAGGCCACCCCCGGCGGTCGGGTCCGCCGCGTAGCGAGCCAGTTCGTCGAGCTTGCCTTCGATCCACCCGGTGACGCGGTCGATCCAGCCGTCGACAACCGGATGGGCGACGCAGACGAGGATCGGTGGAACGAACCGCTCGTCGAAAATGACCGTCTTGTCCCGGACCTCAAGGATGCGGGCGATCGGCAAGGAGGCAAAGCCCGGCTGAGCGGCGCTCCGCACGTCGAAGGCGAGGCGGGGATGAGCGATATCGATCTCCTCCTCGACCCGGATGGCCGATGTGGAATCGATCAAACGCTCCGCCTCGGCCAAATATCTGGTGGCGCGCGCCCCGGAGCCATTCTCCACCTCGCAGGTGTTCGGGGCCGCGAGGGGTAGCGTCAGCCAGACGACCTGATTGGCCGCCGAGGGCGGTACTTCGACCGCGTTCGGCAGCGGGCTGTCGACCGGCACGTCGAACGGAGTCCCGTCGGGCATCAGGCCCGCCGCACGCCGAATCGCGAACTTGTTCTGCAGCGTCAGGTCGCGGTCGATCTCGAGGGTGGAGAAGCCCCAGGGGTAGGGAGTGACGTGGCGGACGCGGCTCTCGACGAGGTGCTCGAGGTAGCGGTCGCTTTGCTGAAGATGGTGCGGCCTCAGAAAGAGACCTTCCGACCAGACGACCTTGGCATACCACGACATCGCGCGTCTCAGTTGGCTGCAGCGGAACCGGACCGGTCACCGGTGTACGCCATCCTGTTGCGGAGGCAAGCGATGCGAGCCCGCTCCAGGGTCACGTGTTCGGGTTAACGCGCTTTTGAGGGTTGACGGGGCTGTTTGTGGCAGGGCGTTGGTGATTCTCTCGGATTGTTCGATTCGGGAGCGCGATCTAGGACGACTTTTCCCTGCCCAAGCCGCGGCTGCGGCTGCTGCTGGCCCACTTTTCGGCAGTCTCGGACGCTCGCCAGTCCTGGCGGGTGGACTATCCCACGCTGGAGCCCCCTGTACCTCATGGAAATGCTACAATCGCCCGTCCGTTAACCTGGACTCGTTGCCGTGCGCAGGAAGATGCGTTTAGCGACGTGGGGACGGCCGAAGCCGGTCGGCGGCTTGTCGGGCTAATCGGATGCGACCCGGCCGGGTCTGCTAGCTCGACAGCCATGCCAGCGTCGGATCGCTGATTCCGAGGTCGAGCAGATGGCGGTGCGTGTTGCGGACGTAGTCGAGGTTGGCTCCGGAGACCCCTGAACCCTGCCGTACAAGCCGGAGAAGCTCCTGGCGCGGGAGTGCGCCCGCGTATTGCGCATGGTCGCGTCTCGCCGCATAGGTGACGGCCATGCGCCTCCGCCCATCCTCCAGGCGGACCGGTGCCGCAATTTCCGCGTAAACGCCGCTCACCAGTTCGCGTTCCCGGACGGCGGTCAGGGTTGCGGTGGCAGCCTCGGCTGCGATACGAAAGCATAGGCCGACGCACGAGCCGCCACGGTCGAGCCCCAGCACCAGGCCGGGACAGGCGAGCGTGCCGCGATAAAGATGCGAATAGATGCAGAGGGCTCGATGGAAGCCGAACACCCGCGCTCTTCGCTGTTCGTCGAAGGCAAAGTCGGGACGCCACATCAGCGATCCGTAAGCAAAGATCCAAAGGTCTTGCGCGTCGACCATCGTCACCATTTTGCCGCGCTCCCCGCCGATCGGCCGGCTGCATTCGTTCCCTTAAACAAAGCCGCCGGCCGGAGCGAGCTGCAATGACGCACGATGTCGTTGTTCGGATGCGCGGTCGCACGCGGCCGCGGGTCGCCCTGCCCCTGGGGTCGATGCTGATCCTCGTCCTCGGATGGATTGCCCTATGGCTCTTCGGCCGGCACGAGGCCGCCAAGGAGATGGACGCGTGGATCGGCAGCGAAGAAGCCCAAGGACGGAGCTGGACCTGTCCGGACCGCGAGATCGCAGGGTTTCCGCTCCGGATCAGGATCGCCTGCACGAATCCGACCTTCCGCGGGAAGCTCGGCGGCGCCATCGTCGAAGCCTCCGTGACCGACTTTCAGGCCGAAACATTGATCTATCAGCCCAACGCCGTCGAAGCCTCTGCCACCGGTCCCCTGACGGTTCATGAGCAGGATGGCGGACCCGACACCAGGCTCGCTTGGTCTGCCCTGAACGTGACGTTTCGGGGGCTTGCGGCGGATCGAAAGCGCGCCGCACTGGTGATCGACGGGCCCGACCTCAAGCTCCCTGACGGCACAGGCGGTCGCGCCGACCGGATCGATATCCGCATCGCACCTGCTGCAGGGCGCCGGCCGGACGAAAACGCCTACGATGTCTGGCTGACGCTCGGCAACGGGCTGATTCCGGCGCTCGATACCTTGACGGGGACGCAGGAACCTCTCGCTGTCGAGGAGAAGGGTGTGCTCACGCGCCTCGATCCTACCCGGCTCGCGCCTTGGCAGGACCTGGCCGAGACATGGCGCCAAGCCGGCGGCGCCTTCGAGCTTGCCATGCTGAAGATCTCCAAAGGCAGGCTGAACATCGATGCCCAAGGAAGCCTCGGTCTAGACGACGCGCATCGGCCTGCGGGGCGCCTCAAAGCCGCGATGTCGGGCTACGAGACGCTTGCGGCGCAGCTCGGCATTCCGCTGCGTGCCGTATCGGTCGGAGGCGTCCTCGCCCAGCTGCTGAACCGCAACGGGGCCGTGCCCCCGCCCGGCGAACCGGGTGGTTCCGGGGTGAACCTGCCAGTGGTGTTCGCGGATGGCCGCGTGCTGATCGGGCCCTTCAAAACCGGGTTGCGCCTCCCTCCCCTATATTGATGGTCTCGGACGCCCTCGCGCGTCGAGAGAACGTGCCCGTGACCAGACGTGTGCGACGCATTATGACGATGGCTTCGGCCAACGGAGTTGTCGTGCCTAGATCCATCCTCCTCGTTCTGGCGCTGATCGTCTTCGCGTTCTGTCCGGCCTTCGCGGATGTACCCGCAAACCCGAATGTCCGACTCGACGCCGCAAAGGCAACCATCGACCAAGTCGAGTCGAGCCTCACTCGCGGAGATCTGTCCGAAACAGCGCTCCAGTCGCTCCGCACGGAGGTCGACCCCGTGGCGGCCCAGATGGCGGCTGTTGCGACCGAACTCGCACCCCGTCTCGAGGCGGCCAAGGCGCGGCTCGCGCAATTGGGCCCCAAGCCCGGCCCCAAGGATCCGCCCGAGGCCGCCGACGTGTCGACGGAGCGGGCCGCGCAGGAAAAACTGTTCACCGACCTCGATGCCACCGCGAAGCGCGCCAAGGTCCTTGCGGTCCAGGCGAGCCAGACGAGCGACAGTATCGGTGCGCGGCTCCGCGCGAACTTTGCCCACGCGCTCTTCGCGCGATCGACGAGCCTGCTCAGCCCCGCTCTCTGGGCCGCCGTGGTTCGGGAGCTTCCGGCCGACGGTCGTGCCATTTCCACACTGGCCGAGGATTGGACGACCGCAGCCTGGAACCGGCTCTCCGAACCACAAAAACTGGCTCTGGTTAGCCTGCTTCTGCTGATTGCAGTTCTTTATTGGCCCATCTGGCGCGTCGCCCGCCACGTGAGGGGGCGCACAGATACGGCCTCGCCGACCCGATTGAAGAAGGCGCTGGCGGCGTTGCGCGTGGCCATCGCCACGGCCGCGGTTCCGATCGTCACAGTGTTGGCTCTGGGTGCGCTCGTCGATCTTTTCGACCTTCCTGGCCAATTTCAGGCGATCGGACGATCCCTGACCATCGGGGTCGCCGTGATCTCGATCTCGACCGGGCTGGCGCGCGGTCTTCTGGCGCCGAAGAGCCCCAACTGGCGCTTGCCGCCCTTGTCCGAAGTCGGCGCCAAGGCCCTGTACCATATCACCATATCGATTACCGTCGTGGTCGCGATCGAGAAGCTTGCCGAGGCCGTGAACGAGGTTATCGCGGTGGCCCTGCCGACCGCCGTCGCGACCCGCGGTCTCGGCTCCCTTGCCGTCGCGGCCGTGCTGCTGGCCGAGATCGGGAAGGGTGCCGGGGC
>JBBPYT010000430.1:0-28470 GCA_038199665.1 Hyphomicrobiales bacterium | reverse complement strand
GACGAAGACGGGATCGAGGTGTGGCTCACTGCGGCCGAGGACGCGCCGGCCGGCGCCCCCACGGGTCCCGCTCAGGTCGCCGCCCGTGCCGGCCGGGACCTGGCGTCGTGAACGCCGCGGTGCCGCCGCAACCACCCACGGTCCGCTTCGCTGATCGCGCCACGCGGGCGAGGAACTGGAGAGGCTCCTCGGTGACCGCACCCGACGCCGTCGTGTTGGCCATCCCCAGCGGCGGTGTGCCGGTAGCGGCGGCCGTGGCGCGGATCCTGGGCGCCCCCCTCGACCTCCTCGACGTCCACGAGATCACCGCCCACCGGCGCGACCTCGGCGTCGGCGCGGTCAGCTCGACCAGCGACGACGCCGTCCGACCGTGGGTCCGTAGCGCCCTCGATGACGCCCGAAGGCTGACGCACCAGCGCGCCCGCATGGCCCATCATGTCGGTGAAATCGGCGACGATCTCGACCGCATGATCGGCTTCGACAAGCCGTTCGACTAGGGCGGGGGGAAAGCGGCCTTCGAGCTTCAAGGTGGTGCTGCTGCTGCCCCAGGTCTTGCCGAGGAGCCACCGCGGAGCCGTCAGGGACGCCTGCAGCGGCTGGTCGAAAAAGCCGTATCGCGTGAAGATCGCGGCCTGGGTCTGGGGTTGCCCCTCGCCGCCCATCGCACCGTAGCTCATGTGGCGGCCGTCGCCGAAATCCGCCATCGCCGGGTTGAGCGTGTGGAATGGTTTGCGGCGCGGCTTCAGTGCGTTCCAGCCCGTCTCGGCCAAGCGGAACGAGGAGCCGCGATTCTGCCAGGCTATTCCGGTCTGGGGCAGCACCACACCCGATCCGAATTCGAAGTAGATGGATTGGATCACGCTGACGCTCCGGCCTTCGCGGTCGCAGGCTCCGAACCAAGTCGTATCGCCGAAGTGGCTCGGCTGCGGCCAGGTCAGGCAACGGCGGCTGTCGATGCGCCGGGCCAGCTCGTCAAGGGCGCCGGTCTGAAGGAATTGCGCCGGATCGACGGTCATGTGATCGAGGTCGCCGACATGCTGATCCCGCACCAGGAAGGCCTGTTTGGTGGCCTCCACAAGGCCATGGATGTGCTCGAAGGTTTCTGCTTCGCGGACTCCGAGTCTGTCGAAGATCCCGAGGATCATGAGCGAGGCAAGGCCCTGAGTTGGTGGGGGCATGTTGTAGAGACGTGCGTTGCGAACCTCGGCCGTGAGCGGCGCCCCCGTGACGACCAAATGGGCTTCGAGATCGTTCAGGCGCACCGGGGACCCGAGAGCCTCGAGATCCGCCGCCACGGCGCGGGCGATTTCGCCGTGATAGAAATCGCCCAGGCCGTTGCGCACCAATTGTTGCAGCGTAAACGCCAGTGCCGGCAGGCGCATGACGTCGCCCTGCTGTGGGGGAGAGCGGTTCGGCAGGAACGTGTCGGCGAAACCTGGCTGATCTCGGAGCTCCGCGAGTTTGGCCGCCGTGGTCTCGGCCTGGCCGCGGGTGACCGCGAAGCCGTCCTTGGCATAGGCGATAGGCGTTTCGAGCAGGCGCGCCAGGGGCAGGGGAGTCGCCCAGTGGCGGGTGGCCGCGAGTGCCGCTTCCCACCCCGCGACGGTCCCGGCCACCGTATTGGCGGCGAGCGGGCCGCGCCAGGGAATGGTCGTGACGCCCTGGTCGGCGTAGAAGCCGAGCGTCGAGATCCCGGCGGCCCGGCCGCAGGCATCGATGGCGACCGGTGCCTGACCCGGCTCGGCGATCAGCCAAAAGCCGTCTCCGCCGATGCCGGTCATGTGCGGGTAGACGACGGCGAGGGTCGCGGCGGTGGCGACTGCGGCTTCGACGGCCGTACCGCCCACTTTCAGAATATCCAGGCCGGCTTGGGCCGCCAAGTGATGCGGTGCCGTGACCATTCCATAGCGGGCGCGTGGAGTTTCGAGCATGCTTTTCCCCGTTCTTGGCCATGTTGCTCTTGCACCGCCTCGGGGTCCAGGAACCCCGGCGAGAACCGCTTGTCGCGGCACGTCCGAGAGCCTACCGGCTGCTTCGTCCTTTGTTTGTTGCCGCTCTCCCCTGCTTGCCCCATGATGCGCTGCGGTGCTACGTCGCCGCCCCACGTGTCTCGCTATCCGGAGTCTGGTTTGGACCGCCTCACCGTTCTCATGCCGAACCCCCTGCCTCCGCTCGTCATGGAGGGAATCGCCGATCAACTGCCGCTCATAAGACTGTGGGAGACCGAGGACAAAGACGAATTGCTGGCCCGGGTCGCGCCCCAGATCCGCGCCATGGCGACGGGGGGGCACTCCGCAACGGACGGTGCGTTCATGCGCCGCCTTCCGCACCTCGAGATCGTGGCCAATTTCGGCGTCGGCTACGACAATGTCGACGCAGCCTGGGCAGGCCGGCACGGGATCACCGTGACCAACACGCCGGGCGTTCTCGACGAAGAAGTCGCGGATACGGCCCTGGGGCTGGTGCTCGCGGCGGTGCGCCAGCTGCCCGCCGCTGAGCGCCACCTGCGCGCCGGCCGGTGGCTCAAGGAGTCGTTTCCGCTGACCCCAACCCTGCGCGGCCGCACCTTGGGCATCCTCGGCCTTGGCCGTATCGGCAAGCACATCGCCAGGCGCGCCGAAGCTTTCGGCGTGACCGTTGCCTACCACAACCGCCATCCGCAGCCGGACGTGCCCTACCTCTATTTCCCAACTCTCGTCGGCTTGGCTCAGGCTTGCGACATCCTGGTCGTGGTCACGCCTGGCGGCTCCGATACCCGCCACCTCGTCGGTCGGGAGGTGCTGCAGGCGCTCGGTCCCACCGGCGTGTTGATCAACGTGTCCCGTGGCTCTGTGGTGGACGAGGAAGCTTTGATCCAAGCTTTACGCGATCGGACCATCATGGCTGCGGGGCTCGACGTGTTCGCCGACGAGCCGCACGTGCCGCAGGCTCTCATCGACATGGATCATGTAGTGCTGCTGCCGCATGTCGGCTCTGCATCCCAGCACACCCGAGACGCCATGGGGCAGCTCGTGGTAGACAATCTCCTTTCATGGGCGGCCGGCAAAGGCCCTCTCACACCGGTTGCCGAAACGCCCTGGCACGGGAACAGCCGCAAGCCGGAATGATCGTCGGGCCGCCGAACCATCGAGGTCGCAGAATGTTCCACTCCAGCACCCGCCGTCTCGCCCTGCGCCGCATCGGCTTACGCGGTGCAGTGCTCGGCTTGGCGGGTCTGGCCGCAGGCTTCGGCTCGGGCTCAGCCCAGGCGACCGAGATCGGGACCGCGACCCAGAGCGCCGGCCCCTGGGATCTCAAGCTCGACAACGGCTCCCGACAATGTCGTGTCAACTTGCGGTCCGACGCAAAAGCGTCGGGCTACGCGGTTGCGATGCCGGTGGGCTGCCGCCGGGCCTTTCCGATTCTCAACGCCGTCGCCATCTGGGCGGATGGCGGCGAGGGCCAGTTGCTATTGGAGAACGGGGCCGGCGAGCCCGTGCTGACCTTCGGGCCGGGCGAGGGCGGCGCACTCACCGGCACCAGCCCGGAAGGCGAGATCTACCGGTTGCAGCCGGTGGGCCATAACCAGGCGACGGTCCTGAACGTAGCGGCGAAGGCGGATGCAACAGTGCAAGCCGGCGCCAAAGCGGCGAAGCCGGCGGTCCCCAAAGCCGCTCTACCCAGCCTTGCGGAAATGGCGGGCCGCTACGCCGTATTGCGCGAAAAAACCAAGGATACCGGCTGCATGGTGACCTTCGACGACAAGGCGCACGGGCCCAAAGGTTCGTTGAAGGCCCATCTGGCTCCGGCGTGCCGTGACCAGGGCATCATCATCTTCGATCCTGTCGGGTGGCAGCTGCAGGGCGGTCGCTTGGTCCTCACAGCCCGCAAGGGACACACCACCAAATTGGACTTGCAGCAAGACGGCTCTTGGATGAAGGACGCCACTGAGGGCAAGAGCCTGTCGCTGAAGAAGATGTGAAGCTTCACGACTTCGGCGGCGGATGCCAGGGCAGGGCCGGACGCCGAGACGGAACCAGGCAACCGCTGCGGTTCGCTCGAGGACCCGAGGCCCGGCGGAGCGCCTCCGGCATTCCGGATCGGAAGCAGTGCCGACGTGATCATATCGCCAGCCGACCGATCGTGTCGTCCGCCGATGCGAGCCTCAAGATCTGATTAGGCGGCGAACTGCTGCGGTTCGGGCCGAAAGAGGACCGCCCGGTTCCGGCCCGCGTTCTTGGCCTCGTAAAGCGCCAGGTCGGCAGCCGTCATAAGATCGGCGGCGGGCTGGTCGGATCGCGGCGTCATGGCCGCGATACCGACGCTGACCGTGACGAACCCCCCAGCCGCAGCAACGTGCGGTTGATGCAGGGCCGCGACCTCGTTGCGGATTCGTTCCGCGACCTTCAAGGCGCCGCGAGCATTGGTGTTCGGGAGGAGTACGACGAATTCCTCGCCGCCGTAGCGGGCGGCGAAGTCCCCCGATCGCTTGAGCGCTCCCAGCAGGGACAAGCCTAATCCGGCCAGCACGGCATCCCCGCCGAGATGGCCATACGCGTCATTGTATGCCTTGAAGTGGTCCACATCGACAACCAGCAAGGCCAGGACCTCTTCCGAACGACCGGCACGTCGCCATTCTGTTTCCAGAACCTCGTCGAACCTTCGGCGATTGGGGAGGCCGGTCAGCTTGTCGGTCGCCGCCAGTTGCGCGTAGGCCGCTTCTGCTTCGGCGCGCCGGCGGAGCTCGACCTGCAGAAAAGCAACGAGGCCGAGGATCGTGGCACAAAGCAGTGTGAGAGCTGCGACCGTCACCGCCGTTTTGCGCCACCAGGGCGCATATAGATCTTCCGTCGCAAATCCGACGGTCTGAACCAATGGCAGGTCGCCGACCTGCTGAACGCGGAACATTCGACGGATCCCGTCGAATCTCGAAGCCGCCTCAAATGTTCCTTGGCGCGCGTTCTTGAGAGCCGAGAAGACTTCGGTCGCGTCGATCACCCGACCGATGTCATGCTCGTCCAAGGGGTGGCGCGTGAAAACCGTTCCATCCATCCCTAAAAGGGTCATGGAACCGTTCAGCCCCAAGTTCAGCTTGTTGAAGAGCTTGTCGAAGTAGGCGAGCTTCATCATACCGACCACAACGCCGGCAAAGCTGCCGTCGTCGTTATCGACGCGGCGACTGAGGGCAATGGTCCAGTCCCCGTCGAAGGGCGATAGGAAAGGGCGGCTGATGAACAGCCCGCGATCGTCCCGATGGCTGTGTGCTCGGAAGAAATCGCGGTCGCCGAATTTTTGCCGGCGTGGCGGGTCAGACTCGGAATCAAGAAGGATTCGGCCCTCGTCGTCGAGAAAAAGCAGGGCGCCCAGGTCTTTCGCTGTTGCGGCTCGGTCGAACAGGATCGCGTGCTGGAATTTGGATGGCAAAGTCAGGACATCGGCATCGCGTACGCCATCTCTGAGTGCCTGCAGCGACAGGTCGAGCAGCTCTATGTTACGGTTTTCGTCCTGGGTGACCGCCTCCGCAATATTGCTGGCGGCGGTAAGCGCGCTGTTCGCAATTTCGATGCGCGACGAATAGAGCATCAGGCCAACGATGCTGCAAATTGCCGTGACGGACGCGACCGCAACACCTAATAGCCAGCCGGAAGTGATCCCGCCGGCGGCCTTGCGGAATGCATTTCCGGTCCGGGGACGCAGGTCATAAAACCACATGGCAGCTCAACCGACGAGAGTACCACGCCCGCCAGGAACGCAGGGCAGCAGAGGCTCACCCTGCGCCATTAAACGTTAAAGTTCCCGAACGGAGGCAGGCTCGGCCTGATTCCGGCACCTCGCGACCGGGCCTCACACGATGCACGCCGAGAACCCCTTCCGGATCTTTTCTTCCGGGAGATCTCGGCCGATGAACACGAGCTTGGACCCGCGCTTTTCGTCCGGACGCCAGTCGCGCTGCGTATCGCCGTCCAGCATCATGTGCACCCCCTGGAACACAAAGCGCTTGGGCTCGCCCTTGAAGGCGAGGATGCCCTTGGAGCGCAGGATCTTCTGGCCCTCGCGCTGCACGAGATCGTTCAGCCAGGGCATGAACTTTTGCGGATCGATGTCGCCGTCATGAGCGATGGCGACCGACTGCATGTCCTCATCGTGGTAGTGCTTGAGCCCGCCATGACCGTGGCCATGATCATGGCCATGGTCATGCTCATGATGCTCGTCCTCTTCGAGGAACGCCGGCTCGATTTCGAGGATGCGGTCGAGGTTGAAGGCATTGCGTTCCAGGACCGCGTCGAGCGGCACGGCGCAGTGTTGCGTCTTGTGAAGCTTGGCGTAGGGATTGATAGCGCGGATGCGCGCCTCGACCTCCCGGAGTTCCTCCGGCTCCACGAGGTCCGTCTTGTTAAGCACGATCACGTCCGCGAAGGCGATCTGGTTCTTGGCCTCCGGCGCATCCTTGAGCCGGGCGCTCAGCCACTTCGCATCCGCCACCGTCACCACCGCATCGAGTCTGGCCGCGTCCTGGACCTCCTGATCGACGAAAAAGGTCTGCGCCACAGGTGCCGGGTCCGCGAGACCGGTCGTTTCGACGATGATGGCGTCGAACTTTCCCTTGCGCTTCATCAAGCCTTCCATGATGCGGATCAGGTCGCCGCGCACGGTGCAGCAGATGCAGCCGTTGTTCATTTCGAACACTTCCTCGTCGGCGCCGACCACGAGGTCGTTGTCGATGCCGACCTCGCCGAACTCGTTGACGATGACGGCATATTTCTTCCCGTGCTGTTCGGTGAGAATACGGTTCAGCAGCGTCGTCTTGCCGGCACCCAGATAGCCGGTGAGCACCGTGACGGGAATTTTGTCCATGTTTGATCTCCGAAGGAGCCGACCTCGCCGGCTCCCTGCCAGAACGTTATATTGTAGCGCGAATGACGGATCAAAGAGCTGCCTCGTTGCGCTTCGGACCGATGCTGGACTGCCGGGCCATGCCCCCCGGGCGAAGCGTCATCTACGCCACGACACCGGCAGCTCGACATGTTGGAGTTCGAGCTGAAACAGCGACGCTCAGAGCGGCCCGACGATCTTGCGCAGTTCTTCCTTGAGAGGACCCGCGAGATCCGGCCGGGCCATCGCGAAGGCCACATTGGCGGCCAGAAAGCCGATCTTCGATCCCGTGTCGTAGGTCTTGCCGTCGAACCGAACACCATGGAAAGGCAGGTGGCCGATCTGCTTGATCATGGCGTCGGTGAGTTGGATTTCGCCCCCGGCGCCCTTTTCCGCCCTGTCCAAGGCCGCGAAGATGCTGGGATCGAGGATGTACCGGCCGGAAATGATGGACGTCGAAGGGGCCGTTCCCTTGGGGGGCTTTTCGACCATCCCGGTGATTTCGAACATGTGCCCCTTATCTTCGCCGATCGACACGACCCCGTACTGGTGGGTTTCGTCCATCGGCACCTGCTCGACCGCGATAACGTTGCCGCCGTATTCGCCGTAGGCCTCGATGCACTGGGCCAGGCAGCGGCTGCCGAGCTTGCCGCCCATGGTGATCATATCGGGCAGCAACACCGCGAAAGGCTCGTCGCCCACGATCTCGCGCGCGCACCACACCGCATGGCCCAGCCCGAGGGGAGCCTGCTGACGCGTGAAGCTTGTGGCACCCGCCGCGGGCAGGTCGGCCATGAGCGCCTGGTACTCCTTTTCCTTGCCACGGAGCTTCAACGTCTCTTCCAGCTCGAAGGCCATGTCGAAATGATCCTCGATCACGGCCTTGTTGCGTCCTGTAACGAAAACAAAATGCTCGATCCCGGCTTCCCGCGCCTCGTCGACAACATGCTGGAGCACGGGACGGTCGACCACCGTCATCATCTCCTTCGGCACCGACTTGGTGGCCGGAAGGAACCGCGTGCCGAGACCGGCAACGGGAAACACTGCTTTCCTGATCTTTTTCATGCGGTCGTCCAGTGAGAAACAGGGGCACCCACCGCGGCTTGCGGGAAGCAACGGAAAGCGAAGATGAGGTCTTCTTCAGGACTTGGAGCTATCGTTCGGCGCACTGGCTGACAAGCCTTAAGGCGGCCCGGCCCGAGGGAGGCCGGGATCGTGTCGCGACGGAGCAGGGAGAATGGGATGGCGGTGCTGGTCACTGGGGGCGCCGGCTACATCGGCAGCCATATGGTTCTGCAACTGCTTGACGCTGGAGAAGGCGTCGTGGTGCTCGACAATCTGTCAACCGGCTTCCGGGCCGCGGTGCCCGAAGGCGCAACGCTCGTCGTCGGGGACTTCGGCGACGAAGAGCTCGTGGGCGGACTTGTCGACCAGCACGGGATCGATGCCATCGCCCACTTCGCCGCGAAGGTCGTGGTTCCGGATTCGATGTCCGATCCGCTGGGCTACTACCTCAACAATACCAGCAAGGCGCGGAATCTCGTCGAGACTGCGGTGCGTACGGGGGTCAAGCATTTCATCTTCTCGTCGACTGCGGCGGTCTACGGCGAAACCGACCTTGGCGCCGTCACGGAGGACCGACCGCTCGCTCCCGTATCGCCCTACGGCCGCTCGAAGCTGGTGGTGGAGTGGATGCTGGCCGATGCCGGCCGCGCGCACGACTTTCGGTCGGTCGTCCTGCGCTACTTCAATGTGGCCGGAGCGGATCCGCTAGGCCGTTCCGGCCAATCGACGCGCAACGCTACGCACCTCATCAAGGTGGCGGTGCAGACGGCGCTGGGACGCCGGCCCGCGCTCGAGATTTTCGGCTCCGATTATCCGACCCCCGATGGCACCTGCCTTCGCGATTATATCCAGGTAACGGATCTCGTGCGGGCCCACCTCGACGCGCTCCGCTATCTTCGCGCAGGCGGCGAAAGCCTCACCTGCAATTGCGGCTACGCCAGGGGCTTTTCGGTGCGGGAAGTGGTGGACGTGGTCAAACAGGTCTCGGGAGTGGATTTCGCGGTCAAGATGTCCGGTCGCCGCAATGGCGATCCCGCCGCGATCGTGGCTGCCAACGACAGGATCAAGCGGACGCTCGGCTGGACGCCTCAGCATGACGACCTGCGCGAAATCGTGTCGCAAGCCTTGCGTTGGGAACAGCGCCTGCACAATCAGGATCTAGCCTGAAACGACCGCACACTTTCTTGCGCCATGGGCTGAGGCTGGTGGCGCGAGTTGCGGTATGGCGCGATCGGCCCCATCTTCCCGAGGTTCCGGCTCGCAGCGAGCCGGCGCAGGCGGGGAGCACCGATGTCTTTCGGGAATGAAATGAGGGCGGCTGCGACGGGCGTCGCTCCATCCAGGGCGGACGACACGGCCAGGGAGGTCACCACCGCGACGTTCCGCCAGGATGTCATCGCCGAATCCATGCGGCAGCCCGTTCTGGTGGATTTCTGGGCGCCCTGGTGCGGACCCTGCAAGCAGCTTGCACCCGTCCTGGAAAAAGCCGTTGCCGCCTCCGAAGGCAAGGTGAAGCTCGTCAAAATGAACATCGACGAGCACGCGCAGATCGCCGGGCAACTCGGCATCCAGTCCATCCCGGCCGTGATCGCGTTCCAGAAAGGGCAGCCGGTCGACGGTTTCGTCGGCGCCTTGCCGGACTCGCAGATCAAGCAATTCGTGGAAAGGCTGGTCGGGCCGATCGGCGATCCGACCAAGGAACTGCTCGAGGAAGCCGCTGCCGCGGCTGCTGACGGCGATACGGAGACGGCCGCCGCACTCTATACCGAGATCCTGGACGCCGAAGAGGGCAATGCGGCAGCGCTTGCCGGCCTCGCCAAACTCCATCTCGACGCTGGCAAAATCGAAGACGCCAAGGCGGTGCTCCAGATGGCCGTCGGAAGCGCAGCGCAGGATCCTGCTGTCGCGGCGATCCGGGCCGCGATCGAGAACGCCGAGCAGAGTGCCAAGCTCGGCGACTTGGCCGATCTCCAGCGCAAGGTTCAGGCTGACCCGAACGATCGGCAAGGTCGGTTCGACCTCTCGCTTGCGCTGAACTCCAGAGGAAAGCGCGATCAAGCCGCACAGGAGCTCCTTGAAATCATTCGGCAGGACCGCAATTGGAATGAGGACGGCGCACGTCTGCAGCTGCTGAAGTTCTTCGAGGAGTGGGGTCCGATGGACCCGGCATCCGTGAGCGGTCGGCGAAAGTTGTCCGGGCTGCTGTTCCGGTAGATCGGAGCAAGGACGTAAGATGAGCATCAACAAGCCCTATCGCGGGCCGGATGACCTGCCCGAGATCATTCCGGTTTTCCCGCTGGACGGAGCGCTGCTGCTGCCTCGCGGCCAGCTGCCGTTGAACATCTTCGAGCCGCGCTATCTGGCGATGATCGACGACGTGATGAAAGCCGACCGGATCGTCGGCATGGTGCAGATCAGCGCGGAAGCTTCCGCGAAAGCCAGCCCGCCCTCGCTCTATACCATGGGCTGCGCCGGTCGGATCACGTCGCTGGAGGAATCCGGTGACGGACGATACCTGGTGACGTTGACAGGGGTCTCCCGCTACAGGATCGAAGAGGAATTGCAGGCGATTACTCCTTATCGGCAATGTCGCGTCGACTTCCGCTCCTTCGCGCGCGATTTCGATGAGGAAATGGAGCGCGACGAGATCGACCGCGACGGCGTCGTCCGGGCGCTTCGGCGCTTTGCCGAGGTGCATCGGCTGTCGGTCGACTGGGAGGGAATCGATGCTGCGCCGAGCGACCTTCTGGTGAACGCCCTTGCCATGATGTCGCCGTTCGGGCCGAAGGAGAAGCAGGCTCTGCTTGAAGCACCGGACCTCAAGACGCGGGCCGACGTCCTGATTGCCATCGCCGAAATGGACCTGGCGCGCGAGGGTGCGCCCTCCACGCTGCAATAGAATGGGGCAGACCCTTGCTCCAGTACAGTACGGAGCCGGGGCGGAACATGACGGGGGAAGCAGTGATGAATGCCGACGAAGACACGGCACCTCAAACCAGCCCGGTCGCGACGGGCGCCACCGTGGTCGACCCGCGCCTCCTCGAGATTCTAGTCTGTCCCCTGACCAAGACGGGACTGGTCTACGACGCTGGGCGGCAGGAATTGATCTCCCATGCGGCGCATCTGGCCTATCCGATCCGCGACGGGATTCCGATTATGTTGCCCGAAGAAGCCCGCCCGATCACGGAATAGGGTCGACATTGGCGGTTCTGCGGGATTCTGAAGATCGCCGCCCTCGATTGGATCAGTCTTGAGCTAAGTGGGCCGCCCGACGCTCAGTCGCCTTCGCCGGGATTGGGCGAGAAATAGGCTTCAAGCTTTCCAGCCTTGCCGTCGAATTCCTTCGCGTCTTCCGGCGCTTCTCGCTTGACCGAAATGTTGGGCCAACTCTTCGCGTAATCCGCATTGAGGGTGAGCCACTTTTCCAAACCCGGTTCGGTATCGGGCTTGATCGCTTCCGCCGGGCATTCCGGTTCGCACACACCGCAGTCGATGCACTCGTCGGGATGGATCACGAGCATGTTTTCCCCTTCATAGAAGCAGTCTACGGGGCACACTTCGACACAATCCATATATTTGCACTTGATGCAATTTTCGACGACGACGTAGGTCATATCCCTGTCCTTTGGCGTGCTTCGATCGGCCGAACGGCACTCCGCAACGCCATGAAAAATCGAATGCACGTGCTAGCGGCTTTGCAGGACAGGTGCAAGTACAAGCCGACCGCCGCAGCAACGGGACAAGAGGGCTCATAAGGCACCTCTTCCAGTCGTCCATTCCGGGAGGCCCGACCCGCCGTCCTGGACGACGAAACGCCGGTTGCCTCAGCTCGTCGCGGAGCCGATTTGGAACTGCGGCTCCAGCCTTCGGCAACTCATGTCTCACCTCTGTCCCGTTCGGTAAGTTCCTCGTACAGCGTTCGAGCCTCGGCGAACGGGCCGCGCCTCGCTCCCGGCTCCAGCACCTGCAGGACCCGCACGCTCCGATCGAGGGCAACCGTCAGGATATCGCCAACCCTAAGCGCTTTGGCCGGAGTCTCGACCCGCACGGAATTGACCCGAACGTGTCCCTCCGCAACCAGTTTTGCCGCCAGGGAACGGGACTTCACGACGCGCGCGAACCATAGCCACTTGTCGATCCGCTGCCGGCCGTCGGGCACCGCATCAGGAGGCATGGGCGAGGCGCGACATTACGGTTCCTTCTTGCGCTCCATTTCGAGTTTCAAGGCCAGGAGCTTGGCAAACGGCGAATTGGGATCCGGCTGGCGTTCGCGGGGCGAACGTTCCTGGTTCGGGGAATGCTGCGGACGGCCGCCCTCGGGCCGTCGGGTCTCGCCGCGATGGCCTTCGCCGTGACGCTCGTCCCCTCGGCGGGGCTCGAACCGACCCTTGCCGGCGCCGTTGCGCTGACGTCCGCCGAACTCTTTCGGGCCCTGCCGGCCGCCACGGGGTCGGGCACCGGTCGCATCTGTCGCGGCCGCGTTCATGGGCTCGGCATGCTGCCCTTCAGGTCCTGCACCTCCGCCTTGGGCAGGATTTTGGTGTGGATCCGCGCGACGGTCTCCATGCCGATCGTTGTGCCTGAACGAGCCCCGCCGGGACCCGCGGGGTTCGACCACCGTCGCGTCCGTCGCAGCCTGCCCGTCGATCGCGGCGGGCGTAATTGCGCGCGCTCGCGAGTCTCGCCTGGCTCGTCCGCGCTCCGGCCGCCGATTGGCATGATGATGGGTGCGGTGCGGACGCCAGACCTCGATGAGGGCCGGTGCCGCGGTCTCGATGTCTCCGGCAAGGCTCTCCCCGGCGGCAAGGCCGGCCGCGGCGACGGGGTCGGTCGCACCATCCTCCGTGGCGGATGCCCGTGCTTCGGTCGTAGAAGTGGCAGGTTGAGCCTCCGCCGGCGTGAATCCCTCGTCAAGACTAGACGGCGCCACTCCGACCTGGAGACCCGGCGCGCCAACGGCTTCGTCGAGCGAAACGGCAGCGTCGGCTGGTGTGGTGTCCGCGAGTGGAAAAGATTCAGCCTCGGCCGGCGCTTGGGCTTCATCCGGCGGCGTTGAGGCGCCGACGGGCGGCGCCACAGTCGCGGCGTCTTGGCCGGCTGGGCTATCCGCCGCTGCGGAGCCTTCGTCGATGCCGGCTGCGGGCGAGCCTTGGCCCGGTTCCGCGGCCGCCGAGACGTCGTCGCAAGCCTGTCCGTCGCTTGTTTCGGACTTCTCGGTCGAAGTTGGAGGCTGCGCGGATGCTATTTCGGCGGGCTCGCTACCAGGCGAAGGAGCGCCGTCTGCCCCTTGCTCGAGGGCGGGTGTTGCCGCATCGGTTGCTGCTGGCTTCACCGGCTCGGTCGATGCGGCCTGCAGGAGCGGAACCGTGATGGCCGGTCCCGGGCGCCGGTCGAGCACGTAACCGAGAGCACGGAGGATGGACGCGAAGTCCTCGCCGGAGCAGCCCGCGAGCGACGTCATGGCGACCGTGGTGACGAACCCGTCATCGTCGGCCGTGCCGGGCGGCGGCGCGCCGGGCGTCGTTCCGGGGCGATAGGCGATGGCGGGCCGGATCAGATCGGCCAGCCGCTCCAGGATATCGACCCGCACCGCGCGAGCCCCGCAGACGCGGAAACCTGCTGCTCGAAACAGGCCCTTAGGAACGCTTGGGTCGGCCGCGAAGGAGGTCCGGCCCGAAGCGGCCAGATGCGGCACCTCGTCGAGGCCTTTGGTGGATTCGACGCCGCCATGCCGCAACGCCCAGAGCTGGGCCGCGAGCGCGCGGGGCGCCGGCTTCACGAGCGCCGGAAGGTAGATGTGGTAGGCACCGAAGCGCAGGCCCAATTTCCGCAAGGTGGCTCGGGATGCTTGATCGAGACCCTTCATTTCCTCGGCGACGCGGGACCGTTCCAGCACGCCGAGGGCTTCCGCCACCTGATAGGCGATGCCGCGAGTGATGCCTTCGAGCCCGTCGCCCGTTTCGAGCTCGTTCAGCGGCCCGAGCAGTTTTTGGATGTGCTGGGTCAGCCAAAGATCGATCCGGCGCTGAACCATATCGAGCGCGGAGCCGGTCAGGTGCTCGTCGGACAGGATTCGGGCACGTGGGCTGAGCAGCTTGTCGCCGGGTGCTATCTTGGCTACGGGGTCGCCGAGCCAGCGGATCGTCCCGTCGTTGGCCAAAGCCAAGCTTTCATCGACGGCAGCGCTGAACCGTTCCGCCCGGGCCTCGAATTCGCCACCGAGCGCTTTTAGCGCCGCAGCATTCAGGGCGCGGGCCGCCTCGCCGGCGGCCTGCGGATCGGGCGTGAACCGAAAGCCGTGCAACTGGCCCACGTGCTGCCCTTCGACCAGCACGTCGCCTTGGGCCGTAATCTCCGCTTCCAACATGGCGTTCTCTCTCAACCGGCGCATCAGCACGCTTGTTCGCCTATCGACGAAACGTTGAGCGAGCCGCTCGTGCAAGGCGTCCGACAGCCTGTCCTCTAGCTGACGCGTGACGCCCTGCCAATGCTCGGGATCGACCAACCAGTCTGGCCGGTTGGCGATATAGGTCAAGGTACGGACCTGGGCGATGCGCGCCGACAGGCTATCGATGTCGCCTTCAGCGCGGTCGAACGCGGCAATCTGAGGGGAAAACCAACTATCCGGCACATGTCCGGCCCGCACCACGAAGCCGAACAGCGCCAAAGCCAGTTCGGCATGCGCCGAGGGCGACACCTTGCGATAATCCGGTACCTGGCAGACGTCCCATAGGCGCGCGACATCGGCCTTGGTCTTGGCGGCCCTGCGAACCGATGGGTCGCGGGACGCGATCTCCAGCACCATGACGTCTTCGGCGACCGGGGCTCGCGTCAGTCCGGGCTCGTTCGGCAGACGGTCCAGTGAATTCTGCAGGTCCTCGATGGACGAGAAGTCGAGGTCGCTGTTTCGCCATTGCAGGATCGGGATCGGATCGAAGCGGTGGTCTTCCAAGGCTTCGATCAAGTCCTCGTCCAACGGCGGGCATCGGCCGGTCGTCCCGAATGTGCCGTCGCGCATGTGCCGACCCGCTCGGCCGGCGATCTGACCCATCTCGGCGGGATTGAGCCGGCGAAATTGCCAGCCGTCGAATTTGCGCTCGCTCGCGAAAGCGACGTGGTCGAGATCGAGGTTCAACCCCATGCCGATCGCATCGGTGGCCACGAGGTAGTCGACATCCCCGTTCTGGTACATTGCGACCTGCGCATTGCGCGTTCGTGGCGACAGCGCACCGAGGACCACCGCCGCGCCGCCACGCTGGCGGCGGATCAGTTCGGCAATGGCATAGACTTCCTCGGCCGAGAAGGCGACGATCGCCGAGCGGTGGGGTAGGCGGGACAGTTTTCTTTCGCCCGCGAAGGTCAGCTTGGACAGTCGCGGCCGCGACGCGATGGTGACGCCCGGCAAAAGCTGTTCGACCGCCCGCTTCATCGTCATGGCGCCGATCACGAGGGTTTCGTCGAGGCCGCGCCGATGCAGAAGTCGATCGGTGAAAACGTGGCCGCGGTCGAGATCGGCGGCGATCTGGATTTCGTCGATGGCCACGAACGACACGTCAAGGTCGCGCGGCATGGCCTCCACGGTGGCGATCCAGTAGCGCGGGTTCCTGGGTTTGATCTTCTCCTCGCCGGTGATCAGCGCGACGGCGTCGACATTCACCTTCTCGATCACCCGGGCGTAGACTTCGCGCGCCAAAAGCCGCAAGGGCAGGCCGATGATGCCCGAAGAATGGCCCAGCATGCGATCGATCGCATAATGCGTCTTGCCGGTATTGGTCGGACCCAGAACGGCGGTGACACGGGCGGCCCGCGCCCTGTCCCGGTCTGCTTGGACCGAGCCCGGCGCCGAATGGGAATTCGTCATGATTGCTGGTCGACCGAGGTGGTCTGGATCGTCGGCCATCCGATAGTCAAGAACCCGAATAGGTCGACCCAGGGTGGCCTGCCTCAACTAGTGGAAGCCGGTATGACCGCCCGCGGCGTTCATGAGGTATGGTCGGCCGTCAATCTTTGCAAGGTCAACCGATTTCGTCCCGATCGGCACGTCGAGTTTTGGCGTGGGTGCCGGGGCTAGTGCCGGACGGCTGCCGCCTTGGTTTCGGGGCCGATGTCGAATTCCGTCGCCTCGATCACCGTCGTGCCGATCATGGAGAGAACCGACACGCGGTAGGGCACGACGAAACGAGTGCCTCCGACCGGGGCGAGCCAAACTTCCATCTCCTTGTTGTTGACCATGAACTTGGTCCCCGGCCGGTCCGGCCTGTGGCCGGCGATCGGCCTGTAGCGCGCCGAACAGACCGCAACCGGGCCGGCGTAACCCGGCCCGTTCACCTGGCGAATTCCGGTGAACGCCAGTGTGATGTCGAATCTCACCCCGCCATCGAAAAGCGGCAAGGTGCGATTGCATGCCGCGGGACCGATCGGGTCTTCGCTCCCCGGGACCGCCATGACGAAGGAACTCAATGGATCGATGATGCCGCGGCGGTCGGCATCGCTCAAAGGAACGCGATCCGGCCTTTGCACGTAGGGCGGGGTGATCTCGACCTTCTCGGCCATGCCGCCGGCCATCACCATCCGGATGGTAAGGAGATAGTTGGACGTTGCTGCCGTTGCCGCGAAGGTGGACGGATTGACGTGCCCGCCGGCCAGGCTGCCCGTCGCGGTCGCGGCGCCTTTCGAATTGACGATGACTCCGGCCAGGCCGGTCAGCCGGCCATTCGCCTCCAGCCGGTAGGTGCCCAGCCCGACCACGCCCGAGACCGAAGCGGTGCCGAGCGGCAGGCCAATGAGGCTGATCGAATAGTGCAGCCGCAGCTGGCGAGACGCCTGAGCCCCTTTGGCTGCGGGCGAGGGCTGGGCCGGGGTGGCAGCGAGCAGGACGGAAACGAGGCCGGCGCAGGCCGGTAGTACATTTTTCATGGTCGACCCAATCGATGGCCGGCGGTTCGGGGCTTCCCATCGACGCCGAATCAGACTGTTTCAAGACGAATAGCGTCGTACGGCCAGCGACGATAGAGGCCACCCTTGAAAGGGACACAAGCTCTCCATATTTCGGGCCTGATTGCTCCGGAGTTTTCATGCAGAACGGCAACGAGCCGACGTCTCCCTTCCACGCGACCACGATCCTGCTCGTGAAGAAGTCCGGCCAGACCGTGATCGGCGGAGACGGGCAGGTCAGCTTCGGCAATACCATCATCAAGGCCACGGCGCGCAAGGTTCGGCGGCTGTCCAAGGGGTTAGTGATCGCGGGTTTTGCAGGTGCAACGGCCGATGCCTTCACCTTGTTCGAGCGGCTTGAGGCGAAGCTCGACCAGTTTCCTGGGCAGTTGATGCGTGCGTGCGTCGAACTGGCGAAGGATTGGCGCACCGATCGTTACCTGCGGCGGCTTGAAGCCATGATGCTGGTCGCCGACAAGTCGACCTCCCTGGTGCTCAGCGGCACGGGCGATGTCCTGGAGCCGGAGTCGACGGAGCATGGCTGCGCCATGGCGATCGGCTCGGGCGGCAATTATGCTCTTGCGGCCGCGCGCGCGCTCATCGACACGGATCTGCCGGCCGAGGCCATCGTACTCAAGGCAATGGCGATCGCTGCGGAGATCTGCGTCTTCACGAACAACAATGTCGTAATCGAAGCGATCGGCGGAGCATGAGCTCACGCCGGTGCGACTGCCTGCCAGGATGCCCAGATGACGGAATTTTCCCCGCGCGAGATCGTGTCCGAGCTCGACCGTAACATCATCGGTCAGAACGACGCGAAGCGGGCCGTGGCGATCGCGTTGCGCAACCGCTGGCGCCGCCTCAAGCTCACCGGGCCGATGCGGGAAGAGGTCCTGCCGAAGAATATTCTGATGATCGGACCGACCGGCTGCGGCAAGACCGAGATTTCGCGACGGCTGGCGAAGCTCGCCAACGCGCCCTTTCTGAAGGTCGAAGCCACCAAGTTCACCGAGGTCGGCTATGTGGGCCGCGACGTCGAACAGATCGTGCGCGATCTGCTGGAGATCGGCATCGGGCTCGTCAAAGAGTCCAAGCGCAAAGACGTGGAAGCCAAGGCGCAACTCGCTGCCGAGGAGCGGATCCTCGATGCCCTGGTCGGCGCCAACGCGTCGGTCTCCACCCGCGACACGTTCCGGCGCAGGTTGAGAGCGGGGGAACTCGACGACAAGGAGATCGAGATCGAGATCGCCCAGGGCGGGCAGTCCCTGCCCATGATGGAACTGCCCAACATGCCGGGCGCGTCCATCGGGGCAATTTCGATCGGCGACATTTTCGGCAAGGCCATGGGGGGACGTACCAAGATCCGCCGGGTAACCGTGAAGGACGCGCACTCGCCCCTGTTCAACGAGGAAAGCGACAAGCTGCTCGACTTCGAGCAAGTCGTGCAACAGGCTATTCGCGAAGTCGAGAACAACGGCATCGTGTTCCTCGACGAGATCGACAAGATCTGCGCCCGTGAAGGCCGCGGCATCGGCGGCGAGATCTCGCGTGAAGGCGTGCAGCGCGACCTGCTGCCGCTGATCGAAGGCACAACCGTGCCGACCAAGCACGGGCCGGTGAGGACCGACCATATCCTGTTCATCGCCTCCGGCGCGTTCCACATTTCCAAACCGTCCGATCTGTTACCGGAACTCCAAGGCCGCCTACCGATTCGGGTCGAGCTCAGCCCCCTGACGGAAGAGGACTTCCGACGCATCCTGACCGACACGGAGGCCAGCATCGTCAAGCAATACGTGGCGCTGATGAGAACCGAGGGGCTCGAGCTCGTGTTCAGGCCCGACGCGATTGACGAACTGGCCCGCGTCGCCGTGGAAGTGAACTCCACCGTCGAGAACATCGGCGCGCGGCGGTTGCAGACCGTGATGGAACGGGTGCTCGACGAGGTGAGCTTCACGGCGCCCGATCGCTCCGGCGAGACGGTCACGATCGACCAAGGTTTCGTGCAGAAGAACGTCGGCGATCTCGCCAAGAACGCCGACCTGTCGCGGTTCATCCTTTGACGCCGGGATAGAAGCAGCGAGTCCATCGGGCAATATCCGGAGGCCCGGTGGCAGCAGGGGCCGGCAACGAGGCGAATTGCGCGACAGATCGGTTTGGAGATCCAGCCTCCATGCATGTGCGCCGCCTGACGTCCACCGATGCGATGGCGTATGCGAAGCGGCTGCGGCACCGACCCTTCCTGGCGCTGCTCGACAGCGCCATGAAACACCCGATGCTCGGCCGTTATTCGGTCGTCACCTGCGACCCGTTCGGCCTGTTCCAGGTGCAGGATGGGCGGGCGTTCTGGAACGGCGCGGCGGTCGAGGGTGATCCGCTCTCGGTGCTGCGGAAGCTCCTGGCGCTCTATCCTCAGGACACCCGTGAGGATCTTCCGCCCTTCCAGGGAGGCGCCGTGGGATTCATCACCTATGAGTTCGGCAGCGTCCTTGAGGAGGTGCCGCGCCTCCGCGATGGCGACGACCCTCCTCAACTGCAGCTCGGATTCTATGACGTGGCGATCGCCGTCGATCACGTCCAAGGCCGAGCTTGGCTCATCTCCACGGGTTGGCCGGAACAGGACGAGGCGGAGCGCTCTGACCGGGCGAGATCGCGGGCCGACCAGTTCGAAACTTGGCTGGGCAGCCCGGATCGAGTGCCGGCCCCCCACGAAGCACGGCCTTGCGACGGCGGGTTTCTCTGGCACTCCAACTTCGATCCTGGAAGCTACCGAGCTGCCGTTCGCCAGGTGACGGAGTACATTCTGGCCGGCGACATCTTCCAGGCCAATATCGCGCAGCGCTTCCGGGCCAGCTGTCCGGCCGCGTTCGATCCGCTGGCTTTCTATGAGCGCTTGAGGGCCGTCAATGCGGCTCCTTTCGCGGCTTTTCTTGATTGCGACGGCTTTGCCATCACTTCGAGCTCACCGGAGCGCTTCCTGAGTGCGAAAGGCGGCCGCGTCGAGGCGCGGCCCATCAAGGGCACGGCGCCGCGGAGCCGCGATCCGGCCGAGGACGCCCGCGCTCTCCACGCCTTGCTGGCCTCGGAAAAGGACAGGGCCGAAAACGTCATGATCGTGGACCTTCTGCGAAACGACATGTCCCGCGTTTGCCGTCCGCATTCCGTCGAGGTCCCGGTGTTGTGCGGGGCCGAGTCCTATGCTTCGGTGCATCATCTCGTTTCCGCGGTGACGGGAGTACTCGCGCCCGGAAAGGACGCCATCCACCTGCTGGCAGCTTGCTTTCCCGGCGGATCGGTGACCGGCGCGCCGAAGGTGAGGGCCATGCAGATCATTGCCGAGATCGAGCGGGCGGCTCGCGGCGTGTATTGCGGGGCGATCGGTTACATCGGCTTCGATGGTACGATGGACACCAATATCGCCATAAGGACCGTCACGTTCCAAGGCGGGCAGGCGACCATCCATTCAGGCGGGGGCGTAACGCTGCTGTCGGACCCTGAAGCCGAATACCAGGAAACGCTGACCAAGGTACAACGCATCTTTGCGGCATTCGAGGCTGTGCCCGGCGAGAGGACAGCGTGATTCTCGTCGTCGACAACTACGATTCGTTTGTGTTCAACGTGGCGCGCTATCTGGCCGAATTGGGCGCGGAGCCTCTCGTGGTCCGCAACGACCGAATTTTGGTGCACGACGTTTCCGCTCTTGCTCCGCAGGCTATCGTGATCTCGCCGGGACCGTGTTCGCCGGCGGAAGCGGGCATTTCGACGCTTTTGGTGAAAAATCTTTCCGGGCTCGTGCCCATACTGGGGATCTGCCTCGGGCATCAATGTATCGGGGCAGCTTTCGGCGCGCATGTCGGCCGGGCGCGCCGGCCGATGCACGGCCGCCGGTCCGAAGTGCGGCACCACGGCGGACCCTTGTTCGAGGGCTTGCCAATGCCTCTGGGCGTCGGGCGCTACCATTCTCTCGTCGTCGATCTTGCAGGAGAGGTCGAGAAGGTGCTGATGCCCACGGCATGGTCGGAAGAAGATGAGGTGATGGCTTTGGCTCATCGCGAGCACGCGACCTTCGGGGTTCAGTTTCATCCCGAGTCGGTGCTGACCGAAGGGGGGCATCGGCTGATGTCCAATTTCCTGGATTTGTCAGAGAAGTTTTGGCGTGATCTGGCATAACGGTGTGCTGCGCGAAGGCACGACGATTACGCTCGATGCTTCGGATCGCGGGCTCCTCCTGGGTGACGGGCTGTTCGAAACGGTCGCCGTCTTCAACCGAAGAGCCTTCCGGCTCGCCGAGCATTGGGCCCGCATGGTTGCGGCAGCAGCCCGGATCGGCTTGCCCATCGATCGCACGGCGTTCGATGACGCGACCTCGGCCCTTGTGCATCATTCGACCGACCGCAACGGCGTCCTCAGGATCACCGTGACCCGCGGGGCAGGGCCGCGCGGTCTGGCGCCGACGCCCGGTGCCGTTCCGACCATCATCGCGACGCTCGCTCGCTGGCGGCCCGACATGGCGTTCCGTTCGGTCGCGCTCGCGACCTCGACCGTCAGGCGAAACAGCGGCTCGCCCCTGTCCCGCATCAAATCGCTCGGCTACCTCGACAATGTGCTGGCCTTGAAGGAAGCTTTGGACCTTGGCGCGGACGATGCCTTGCTGCTCAACGAGGCAGGCTCGGTTGCCTGCTCCAGCGCAGGCAACCTGTTCGTCGTGAACGGTTCCCGACTCCTGACGCCCCCTGTTGAGGACGGTGTCCTTCCAGGGGTTACGCGCAGGCTCGTTCTAGGGCACGCCCGTGAATTCGGGCTCTCCGTCGCGGAGGTTTCCCTCAAGCCCGAGGACCTGCGCAATGCCGACGCCGTGTTCCTGACCAACAGCGTGCGCCTTCTCGAGGTCGTCCGCCGTCTCGACGGAGCGGACTTGCGCTCGCTGAACTGCGACATTCCTCGGATCCTGTCGCAGAAAATCGCCGCTTCCATCCACAATGAAACTGGTCTTGTGCTCCAACCGCTGTGTTGATGGCCGTCATACGGGCAGGCGCGGCTTGCTTGACTCGCCTACCCGTGGTCTTCGGGGACAGCGAGGCCGCATGATGCCGTCTCGACCTGATCCGAGAGCCTGCTCATGACGTCCGCTCCGATGTCGCGCGACATCGCATCGCCCACGCCCGTCACCGGTCGACCCCTTCCCCCACAAGGGTCTTGGGTCCAGCCCTTGTCGACCGGAATATTGGCCGCGGTGGCAGGGTTCGCCAGCACCTTCGCCATCGTGCTCCAGGCGTTCACCAGCGTTGGAGCAACTCCTGGACAAGCCGCATCGGGCCTGATGATCATCTGCCTCCTCCAGGGCGCGCTGACGCTTCTGTTCAGCCTGTGGTGGCGCCAGCCGATCAGCATCGTCTGGTCGACGCCGGGCGCCGCTCTGATGATCGCGACGGGCGTGCCCGACGGAGGGTACCCGGCGGCCGTCGGGGCGATCCTGGGAGCGGCTTTGCTGATCGTCGTGGCGGGTCTTTGGAAGCCGTTTGGCCGGGCGGTGGGCGCCATCCCGAAATCGCTCGCCAGCGCCATGTTGGCCGGCATCCTGTTCGGCCTCTGCCTTGCGCCAGTGCACGCGATGGCGGAAATCCCGCTTTACGCGGGCCCGATCGTGATCGCCTGGGCCTTGGCCTGGCGCTTCGCCCGACCCTATGCGGTCCCGATCGCTCTCGCGGTGACCTGTTTCATCGTGGTCTTCGTCACCAAGCTGCCGCCTGGCGCGCTCTCGCACGCCTGGCCGAACCTCATCTTCACTCCTCCCGGCCTCTCGTGGCTGACGCTCGGCAGCCTGGGCTTGCCGCTCTTCATCGTCACCATGGCGTCGCAGAACGTGCCCGGGCTCGCGGTGCTCCGGGCCAATGGCTTTCGCCCGGACATCGGGCCGATCTTCATCGCCACCGGGGTCGGCTCGGTCGCCTCGGCGCTCTTCGGCGGACACCTGCTGAACCTCGCCGCCGTCACGGCCGCACTCTGCGCCGGTCCGGAGGCTCACCCTGATCCCGCACGGCGCTACTGGTCGACGCTCGTCAGCGGCGGCATCTATCTCGGGCTCGGTCTCTCGGCCGGTCTCGCGGCCGCTCTCGTCGCGGCGTCGCCGCCGCTCCTGATCCAGTCGGTTGCGGGGTTGGCGCTTCTCGGCAGTTTCGCGGGCGCACTCTCGACCGCCCTGGCGCGGGACGATCAACGCCTTCCCGCCATGGTCACCTTTCTGGTTTCAGCGTCGGGCACCACGTTTTTCGGCATAGGCGCGGCGTTCTGGGGCCTTCTGGCCGGCGGTCTTCTGATGGCGATCGACGTGTTCAATCGGCGGCCCCGGTGACTGGGACGCTCTGGCGGCCGCCAGCATGTAGTTCACGTCCGTGTCGCGCGAGGTCGTCCAGCGGTCGCCCAGCAGGTCGTAAACGACCCCGGTCCGCTCGAGAACCCGCAGGCCCGCGGCGCGCACCGGAACGGCGAGCTCCTCGGGGGTTAGGAACTGGTTCCAGCGATGCGTGCCCCGCGGCAACCAGCGGAGCAGGTATTCGGCGCCCACGATGGCGAGCAGGAAGCTCTTGGCGGTTCGGTTCAGCGTCGCTAGCACCAGAAGGCCGCCAGGTCGGACCAGCGAGCATGCGGCCCCGACGAAGACGTCCGGTTGCGGCACGTGCTCGACCACCTCCATGGCCAAAACCACGTCGAAGCTTTCCTGCGCCTCCACCAGAGCCTCGGCCGAGATGGCGCGGTATTCGACCGAAACATCGACGGCCCGCGCATGGCGCTCGGCCGCGGCGATATTGCCCGGGGCCGGATCGATGCCCGTCACATTGGCTCCGAGCCGGGCCAGGGGCTCCGACAGGAGGCCGCCGCCGCAGCCGATGTCGAGCAGCCGCAGCCCGGCGAGCGGGCGCCCGGCGTCCTCGCCGCCCCTCAGCCGGGTGACAAAATGGCGTCCGATGAGGTTGCGAAGATAGCGGATGCGGGTCGGATTGAGCTGGTGGAGGGCAGCCATCGCGCCGCGCGGGTCCCACCATTCATCGCCGAGCCGGTCGTAGCGCGCCACGTCTTCAGCGTCGAAGCTCGATCCGCCGATCGCACCGGCGCCGCGATTGGTTGCGCTTTGCACGAAGTTCCCCGTGTTGTTCGAGGCGTTGACACGCCTTTCCGAGGCCGGCATTTATACGCGCCCTCCGATCCGGGAGCGAGTTCTTTGGGCAATGGCGCTCGAACGCCGAGCATCCAAGCCGATCCACGGATCCTCCCCGTTGCTTTTTCCGAAATCGATGGCCCGATTAGTTCTGAAATTTGGCGGCACGTCGGTGGCCAACGTCGACCGGATCCGCAACGCTGCCCGCCACGTCAAACGCGAGTTCGACGCCGGGCACGACATAGCCGTCGTGGTTTCCGCCATGTCCGGCAAGACCGACGAACTCGCGGCATGGTGCGCGGAAGCCGGCGCGCTGCACGACGCGCGTGAATACGACGCTGTCGTGGCCTCGGGCGAGCTCGTCACGGCCGGGCTGATGGCGATCGTGCTTCAGGGCATAGGCGTCCAGGCACGTTCATGGCAAGGTTGGCAGGTGCCGATCTTGACCTCCGATGCGCACGGGTCGGCTCGAATTCAGTCGGTCGACGGGTCCGAGATCGTCCGCCGGTTCGGCGAAAGCCGGGAGGTCGCGGTGATCGCCGGCTTCCAGGGCAAGCATCAAACGAGCGGCCGCGTGACGACGCTCGGACGCGGCGGCTCCGACACCAGTGCCGTGGCGATGGCGGCGGCGATCGGGGCCGACCGCTGCGACATCTACACCGACGTCGACGGCGTCTACACCACGGATCCCCGGATCGTGTCGAAAGCCCGACGACTCGACCGCATCACCTTCGAGGAGATGCTGGAAATGGCCTCGCTCGGGGCCAAGGTGCTGCAGGTGCGATCCGTCGAAGTGGCGATGAACCACAATGTCAAGGTTGTGGTCCGGTCGTCCTTCGACGATCCGCAGCATCCGAGACCCGGGACGCTGATCTGCGCCGAGGAAGACATCATGGAACAACAGGTCGTTACCGGCATCGCCTTCTCCAAGGACGAGGCGCAGATCACCCTGCGGCGCGTCGCCGACAAGCCCGGCGTCGCGGCCTCGATCTTCATGCCTCTGGCTGAAGCCGGCATCAACGTCGATATGATCATTCAGGTCGTCTCCGACGACACCATCACGACGGACCTGACCTTCACCGTGCCGGTCGCCGATTTCGAGCGCGCGCGGTCCATTCTCGAAAACGCACGGGCCAGCATCGGTTTCGCCGTCCTCCAGGGCACCAACGATGTCGTCAAGGTGTCGGCGATCGGCATCGGCATGCGCAGCCACGCAGGCGTCGCGGCTCGCGCCTTCGGCGCACTGGCCGAAAAAGGCATCAATATCCGGGCGATCACCACCTCCGAGATCAAATTCTCGGTTCTGATCGATTCGGCCTATACCGAACTGGCGGTGCGGACCCTGCATTCCCTCTATGGCCTCGACAAAGCCTGACCTTCGCCATTGCTCGATTGCGGTTGGCTGCGGACAAGCGCCCTTCTCTGAATTTTCACCCGAGCGGCGCTGACTGGCTGCAGATGCCGGCACCCCTCCGCCGACGATGTCACGCAACCGACTCGCGCCGCCCGTATTAAGGTCGTTGTCGACGGAAACCGAGACTTCGCACAACAATGCGCGGCGCGGCACTCTGCGCCAGACAGGATGAGAGCTTGTCCCGCAGTTTCGGGTTCGGTTTCATCGACTCGCGGGTTTGTCTTGCCGTCCGGATCGCGCAACGGCTATACGGGCTTTGGGAATTTGGGAGCGCCGGGTCCACGCCGAGCGCGAACGGGCTGGGCGCTTTCTCGCGCAAGCTTTGAGGAATGCGGGCTATGCGTGGCTCTCTGGCCGGACCGCGATTGCTGCTGCGTCGGCTTCGCGAAATCATGGCGGAGCAGATCGGCGCCCAGGCACGTCTCGACAAGATCGTCGTGCAGATCGCCTTCAATATGGTGGCCGAGGTTTGCTCGGTTTACGTGCTTCATGTCGACGGGAGGCTCGAACTCTACGCGACCGAGGGCCTCAAGCACGAGGCCGTCCACCTTACCACCATGCGCAAGGGCGAGGGCCTCGTCGGCCTGATCGCCGCGAGCGCCGAGCCGTTGGCTTTGCCCGACGCCCAAGCCCATCCGGCTTTTTCGTACAAGCCGGAAACCGGCGAAGAGATTTACCTGTCGTTCCTGGGCGTGCCCATCCTGCGTGGCGGCAACACGCTGGGCGTGCTGGTCGTGCAGAATCGGGCTCGTCGCATCTATTCGGAGGAAGAGGTCGAGGCGCTGCAGACTACGGCCATGCTGCTGGCCGAGATGATCGCCGGCGGCGAACTGCAGTCGCTCTTGCCGGGCCCCCCGGTGCTACGGCAGCCTCTCGCGCTCAAGGGATCGATGGTCACTGACGGGGTCGGGCTCGGGCACGTCGTGCTGCACGAGCCGCGCGTCGTGGTGGCGAAGATCGTTGCCGAGAACATCGAGGCGGAAGCGGTGCGGCTCGATGACGCCATCGCGGCGTTGCGCGAAGCCGTCGACAGGCTCGTCGATCGTGGTGACGAGGCTGGTCCGGGCGAGCACCGGGAGGTGCTCCAGACTTTCCGCATGTTCGCGCACGACCGCGGCTGGCTTAGGCGGCTGCGCGAAGCGGTGATGTCGGGCCTCACGGCCGAGGCTGCCGTCGAGCGCGTGCAAAGCGACACTCGCGCCAAACTGGTTCGGCAGACGGATCCTTATTTGCGTGACAGGCTGCACGATCTCGACGAACTCGCCAATCGACTTCTGCATCAGCTGACCGGTCAGAGTCTCGTCGCCTCGCACGAGCTCTTGCCGGAGAATGCCGTTATCGTGGCGCGGTCGATGGGGCCGGCGGCCCTGCTCGAATACGATCGAGCGCGAATCCGCGGCCTCGTGCTCGAAGACGGTGGTATCGGCAGCCATGTCGCGATCGTGGCGCGTGCGCTCGGCATTGCGGCCGTCGGGGACGTCGCCAACATCACCAGTCTTGTCGAACCCGGCGACGCGATCATCGTGGATGGATCTCTCGGCGAGGTGCAGGTCCGCCCGTCGAGCGACATGGAGTCCGCTTATGCGGAGAAGGCACGCCTCGGTGCCCGCCGCCAGGAGCAATACCGCAAGCTGCGGGACGCGCCCGCCACGACGCGCGACGGGGTCGAGATCGGTCTGCATATGAATGCCGGCTTGCTGCTCGATCTTCCGCACGTGGTGGAAACCGGGGCCGCCTCGATTGGGCTTTTCCGGACGGAACTGTTGTTCATGGTGGCGCCGAAGTTTCCTCGGATCGCCGAACAATATGCGCTCTACAAGATGGTGATGGACTCCGTGCGCGACCGGCCGGTCACCTTCCGCACGCTCGACATCGGCGGCGACAAGATCCTGCCCTATATGACCAGCCTCGACGAGCAGAACCCGGCGCTCGGCTGGCGCGCCATCCGGATCGGGCTGGATCGCCCAGGGCTTCTGCGCTCGCAGATCCGGGCCCTGCTGCGTGCCGGAGCAGGCCGGGAAATGCGGATCATGTTTCCGATGATCGCCGATGTCTCGGAATTCGATGCCGCCAAGCAGATCGTCGACCGCGAGGTCTCCTACCTGGCGCGGCACGACCACCCGATGCCGACGGAGATCAAGCTCGGCGCCATGGTAGAGGTGCCCTCGCTCCTGTGGCAGCTTGAAGAACTGGCCGAGCGCGTTGACTTCCTCTCCGTGGGTTCGAACGATCTGATGCAGTATCTTTACGCCGTCGACCGGGACAACAAGCGCGTGTCGACCCGCTTCGACCCGCTCGCTGCGCCCATGCTGCGAGCCTTGAAGACGATCGCCGATGTCGGGCGCGCCAAGAATGTGCCGGTGACGCTGTGCGGCGAGCTTGGCGGCAAACCGCTGGCCGCCATGGCGCTGGTGGCCCTGGGCTATCGCCATCTATCGATGTCGCCGTCGTCCATCGGACCCGTCAAGGCCATGATCATGGCGCTCGACGCGTCCGAGGCGACACGCAACCTCGAACAGCTCATGGCCGTCAGCGACGGCGCGGCATCGCTGCGCAAGAAACTTCAGCGGTTCGCGCAAGAGCGCAACATTCCTTTGTAGTTCGAGAAAGATCGCCGACTCGCCAGGAGATCGCCAAGCCTTCTGGTGTGTCGTGGTTCTAGGCTTAGATGCGTGTGAGATCGACGCTCGACGCCCGTCCGGTTGCCAGGCCCATGCTCCCCTTCAGCAAGCTCGACCTCATCCTTCGCCGTCATGAAGAGACCTCCGCGCGTTTGGCCGAAGGTCCGGACGCTGCCACGTTCGTATCCCTCTCGCGCGAACTCGCCGAAACGGGCGCGATCGTCGAGGCTATCCGCGCCTACCGGGCGCATCAGGTCGAACTCGAAGGCGTCGACGCGATGCTGGCCGATCCGGCGCTCGACGAAAGCCTGCGCGAGCTCGCGGCGGAGGAGCGGAGCAGCGCGCTCCAGTCGCTGGCGGCCCTCGAAACCTCGATCCGGCTCGCTCTTTTGCCGAAGGACGCCGCGGACGCGAAAGGTGTGGCGCGTGGT